>CAZCGI010000029.1:0-11744 GCA_964498145.1 uncultured Syntrophaceae bacterium | reverse complement strand
AAAATATTCAAAGCTATCGGCGAGGAAGCTGCCGAGGAGTGGTATAATCCTGCGACGGAGGGAGAACAACAATTAAGCCTCAGCAATTCGGTAATGGTTCGCCGGGCTGACGGAATCATTGTCGTCTATGGCGGTGATCTGACCAATGAAACCAAGAGCGTTGTCCACGCCGTTGCCTCCGGGAAGGAAGCGGCAATGGCACTGGATATTCTCTTCCGGAAAGGATTCGATTCGATAGAGCCCGAACTTTCGGCATATGCGGTTGGAAACGGTTCCTCACTGTCGATGGAAATATATATGGCGGGACCGCGGTGTAAGAGAAATCATCATGTTGTTGAATATAACGAAATTAATATAGATCACTTTCAGTTAGCTTCAAGAATCACTCAGCCGAGACTGCTCATTGATGAGCGGAAGAAAACGTTCGGTGAGATAGATCTGAAAATCTCAGCCAATCTTGCAATCAGGGAAGCTGAGCGATGTTTTAACTGCGGCCTGTGCAATCAGTGTGATAACTGTTACCTCTTTTGTCCCGATATGGCCGTATGTCGGGACGAAAGTCCGCAGGGGCGTCACATCAACTACGATTACTGCAAGGGGTGTGGCCTGTGTGTCGTCGAATGTCCCCGTAATGCCATGGTTTTGGAGGAGGAAGGTCAATGAAACGAGTTGTGGAAGGAAGCCAGGCAGTAGCGGAAGCGGTGCGTCTGTCCCGAGTGGGTGTTATTTCGGCATATCCGATAACACCGCAGACCCATATCGTGGAATTTTTGTCAGAATATTGTGCCAATGAGTCACTGAAAGCGCGATTTATGCGAGTTGAGAGCGAGCACTCCGCTCTTGCGGCGCTTATCGGAACGGCCAGTACCGGCGTACGTGCCTTTACCGCGACATCGGGACAAGGGTTGGCGCTGATGCACGAATTGCTGCACTGGACCTCCGGTGCGCGACTCCCCATTGTTATGGCTGAGGTAAACAGAGCCCTCGCTCCGGGATGGAACATCTGGGTTGATCAAACGGATTCACTGGCACAGCGTGATACCGGTTGGATTCAGGTATACTGTGAAAACGGCCAGGAAGTGCTCGATACGGTCATTCAGGCATATCGCCTGGGAGAACTGGTTAATCTGCCAGTCATGGTGGTTCTCGATGCATTTTTCCTGTCCCATACATACGAGCCGGTAGACGTGCCCGAACAGGAATTGGTTGACAGCTTTCTACCGCCGTACGAACCGAAGTTTCAATTGGATCCGAAAGAGCCCTGTGCCTTCGGTTCCTTGGTAACACCGAATGTGTATATGGAAATGCGTTACAGTATTGCTCAGGCGATGAATGATGCGCTTCAGTGTTTTCCTGATGTTGAAAATGAATTTGAGAAAATATTTGGTCGTCGATACGGCACTGTCGAGGCGATTCACTGTGATGATGCGGAAATAATCCTCGTCACAACGGGAACGATAACGAGTACGAGCCGGCAGGTGGTAAATGAATTGCGTGCGCAGGGTGAAAAAGTAGGACTCTTGAAGCTGAAGCTCTTTCGACCGTTTCCCGTCAACGATGTTCGCTCGAAACTAATGTCGGTGAAAAAGGTTGCCGTCATTGACCGGAACTTCTCGTTCGGTGCGAGCGGCATCTTTGCACAGGAAATACGGGCGGCTCTCTGCAATGCTCCCGGTCATCCGGTCGTTTACGGATATGTTGCAGGTATCGGCGGGCGCGATGTAACCACTGACATCATTGAGGAAATATACAGGAAAACGAAAAACAATGAAGTCCCGGAGACCGAGAGCATCTGGGTGGGGCTTCAGGAGGTATAAACCATGGAACTGAGGGTTCATGATCAGGAATATATGTCGTCGGGTCACGTGGCATGTCCCGGCTGTGGAGCTGCCATTGCCATGCGATTTCTATTGAAAGCGTTGGGGGATAAAATTATTATCGTGCTCCCTGCCTGTTGCTGGTCGATTATCGCGGGACCGTATCCCCAGTCAACACTGCATGTTCCCGTCATACACAGTGCCTTTGAAACTGGTGGCGCCGTTGCGAGTGGAGTAAAAGCAGCGCTCGACATGAAGGGAGATAAGGAAACAACGGTCGTTACCTGGGCAGGTGATGGCGGAACCTTTGACATCGGTTTTCAGGCATTGAGCGGTGCCGTCGAGAGAAATGAAGATTTTATTTATGTCTGTTATGACAATGAGGCCTATATGAATACGGGCATTCAGCGCAGTTCATCTACCCCCTATGGTGCATGGACGACAACAACACCCGGAGACGAATGGAAGAAACTCCGTAAGAAAAACATCGTGGAGGCCTTGGTTGCCCATCGCATTCCCTATGCAGCCACGGCAAATATTGCCTTTCCGGAGGATCTGGTCAGAAAGGCGAAGAAAGCACAATCCATCAAGGGATCGAAGTTTCTTCACATTTATGCAAGCTGTCCCACAGGATGGCGTATTGCTTCCGAATTATCGATCAAGATAGCGCGTATGGCGGTGCAGACAAACATTTTCCCGCTGTATGAAGTGGAGGAAGGTGTAAAGTACACGATCAATTACAGGCCGAAAGAATATCCGGTGAGCGAATACTTCAAGCTCCAAGGCAGATTCCAGCATTTGACGGAGGAGGATTTAAAGCATATTCAGAAGATGGTTGATGAAGACTGGGCTCTTCTTTTACGAAAGGCGGGAGAACACCCATCATAAATAATGATACGTTGCTAATTTTAAGGGAAGTGGCCGTAAACCCTGCTCCTCATTGGAGGGCAGGGTTTTTTGGTTATTAGGGTATTTATTTTACCGATAAATTAAGGTAGATTATTAGTGAAAATTAATATACGACATGAATCAAAGTGTTTGAAGTATCTGTTTTTAAATAACGAAGCGTGTAACGACTGGTTGTTGAAAAAAGTTTCCTCCGGCGGTTCAAAAGCCTGCCCTGAACGTGATCCGGAATGCATGGATAAACGGCTCCGAAGTTTCTGGATCGTGTGAAGGCGATACGGGATGGGTACCCTCATAGAATTCGGGGAATTCCCGCACCTGAAAGACATGTCTTTTTCAGCGACCTGAAAATAGACGAATGATCATGTCTCATACGCCTAAAAACGTGCGATGAACGTGAATTATCATTTGAATGTTATCAGGATGAAGCAGAAACTATTTCCTGAACAGTATTTAAATCGTTGTTCCTCCTGTTGTGAATAGAGTATGGACCCATCAGTTTGCTGGAAAAAGTACCCGAAGGAACATGAAGAGTGGATCATTACTCGGGATGATGACAGCGTTTTTCTGAGACCGGTGAAACCGTCGGATGGTCCTTTGATCGAAGATCTCTTTTCAAAACTCTCACCTCCTTCCATATATTTCAGGTTTCTGACCAACCTGGACCGACTGCGACCGGAGGTACTCTATCATCTGGTTCATCTTGATTACGACTGTGAGTATGCTCTGACGGCGACGGTAAATGAAAAGGATAAGGAAGTAATTGTCGGTGTCTGTCGTTACGTCCGTACCTTCGACCCCCACAGGGCGGAGTTAGCGATCGTGATTCGGGATGACTGGCAGGGCAAGGGGATCGGCAGAGCTCTGGTCGAACGGGTATTTGCCGTGGCAAAGAGAAATGGGGTTAAGACAATTGAATTACATATTGAGCCCCAAAATGAGTCGTCAATTAATTTGTTTACCAGCATGGGATACGCTTATCGTCACATCAAGACCATTATGTGGGAGCATTATGACATGGTGGAGGTTGATCTGGAGAGAAGGACATGATGTCAAATCTGCAATGTACATGAAATAAGGGACGTTGCCGCTGATTATGATAACCGTATCAGATGTGGTGATATTATTACCGACAAATGGTGAAGTTGAGGATTTTTTATGTCGAGAAAATTATCATATGAAGAGCTGCTTCAAAAAGTAAGGAAATTGGAGCGGGAATCGGCGGCTCATCAAAAAACGAAGGAAGCCCTTAATGAAAGCAATAGACGCTATGAGGGACTCCGTCAAGCTTCGTTCGAAGGTATCGGGATACACGAAAACGGGATCATTCTCGAAGTAAATCAGGCCCTGGCAAAGATGACGGGATACGATGCCTCGGATCTTATTGGGATGTACGTAACCGATATTATTGCGGAAGAGTGGCATGATCTTGCGTGGCGGAACATACGTTCCGGTTATGAAAGATCATATGAAATTTATGGACTCAGGAAGAACGGCACGACATACCCCATTGAAGTTCGAGGTAAAAACATCGTGCTGCGAAATCGTAAAATGAGGGTCATGTCGTTCCGCGATATTACTGAGCGCAAGCAGGCTCAGGAATTATACAAGACACTGGCTGAAAAATCGCAGGCCGGTGTTTATATAATTCAGGATGGAATCTTTAAGTTTCTCAACGAGAGGGCTGCCAACTTTGTGGGGTATCGTCCGGATGAACTGATCGGTAAACGAGAACGCAAAATAATCCATCCCGATGACTGGAAAATCGTTGTGGAAAACGCCGTCAACATGCTCAAGGGCAAGGAGTCATCTCCCATAGAATTCAGGGTTATTGCACGGGATGGTACTGTCAAATGGATGATGGAGTCTATTACCTCCATCCCTTACGGCGGAAAGCCGGCGATTCTCGGCAATGTCATGGACATAACCGATCTCAAGGAGGCGAGCGACAAACTGGAAGAAATGGAAGCTCTCGAAGCATCGATTCTTGATGCTATCCCCCATGCCGTATTGGGTGTGGTGGATCGCCATGTCGTCTTTGCAAACAATGCAACAGAAGCGGTGCTGGGGTGGAAACCGGAAGAAGTGATCGGGCGGAGTACCCGTGTGTTCTATGAAAAAGATGAGGATTATGATGAAATAGGAAGGATCTTTTATGGAGCAGAGGAAAAGAGATTTTTCATGGAACAGATTTCATGTCGAAAAAAAAGCGGAGAGATTATTATCTGCAGGGTAAATGCCTCTCGAATAGGTGAGAGCAGGGAAGAAAAAAAGGTTGTTGCCGTCTATGAGGACATTACAGAAAAGGTAAAAATGGATGAAGCCCTGCATGAGGAACGGGACAGAGCCCAACAGTATCTCGACATCGCCGGTACGATGATTCTGGCAGTTGATCAAAACGGAACGGTCATGCTCATCAATCAGCGTGGCGCTGAGATCCTCCGCTATACCCATGATGAAATCGTAGGGCGCAACTGGTTCGACAACTTTGTTCCGAAGCGAATCAAAAGTGACGTTAAATCAATTTTCTTTCGCCTCATAGCAGGAGATCTCGCACCGGTTGAATATGTTGAAAATCCAATTTTGACCAAGGATGGGAAAGAAAGAATCATTTCATGGCAGAACAGTGTTATCCGGGATGATGGAGGAAATATCGTCGGTATCCTCAGTTCGGGTGAGGATATCACGGAACGCAAACGTGCTGAGGAAAAATTGTTCGAGTATTCAGAGAAGCTTCGTCTAATGTCTTCGGAACTGTCCCTCACGGAACAACGGGAGCGACAGCGTATAGCAACGGAACTTCATGATCGCATCGGCCAGTCCATGGCAGTATCAAAGATCAAATTGGAGGAGCTGAAGCGGGATTTGTCGGAGACGGGATTTAAGAAATCCGCCGATGAAATTATTGAAATAATGGATCAACTCATTTACGATACGAGATCCCTTACCTTCGAATTGAGTCCTCCCGTCCTTTTTATTCTGGGCCTTGAGGCGGCTCTCGAGTGGCTTGCCGAACAGTTCCAGGAAAAACATGGCCTCAGGGTAAGCTTTCAAAAGGAAGGTGGCAGTCAGAAACTGGATAAGGATATTGCCTTTGTTCTTTTTCGAAGCACTCAGGAGTTGTTAATTAATATTGTTAAACATTCTCGAGCTGATTTTGTATCTATTTCAATGAAAAAAAGTGGAGGAAAGGTACAGATTAATGTTAAAGATAACGGGGTTGGCTTTGACCCACAGAAAATTGAAATGCCGGCGAATTCGAAGGGGGGATTCGGGATTTTCAGCATACGGGAACGGCTGAATTATCTAGGTGGCCAATTTCGTGTTGAAGCGAAACCGGGTCGCGGATCAAATGTCACTATGGTTGTGCCCTTGAACATTCGAAAAAGAAGAAGGAAGAGGACATTACTATGAGTATCAGAATAATTATTGCCGATGATCACAAAATTGTCAGAGACGGTCTTCGTACACTAATTGAAAAAGAGTCTGATATGGAGGTCGTGGCCGAAGCGGAAGACGGTCGATCAACCGTTAAACTTGCAAAAAAAATAGTTCCCGATCTTGTCATCATGGATATCACTATGCCGGATATGAACGGAATCGATGCGACCCGTGAGATTACCCATGATGTCTCGAGTATCAAAGTGATTGCCTTGTCCATGCATTCCGATCGACAATTTGTGACGGGAATGCTCGAAGCGGGGGCTTCAGGATATCTGCTCAAGGACTGTGCCTTCGAAGAGCTTGCCCGTGCAGTCCGTGCCGTCATGTCGAATCAGACGTACTTGAGTCCGAGAATTGCCAATATTGTTGTTGATCGATATGTTAAAAAGTCTTTTACCACCGACTCCTCGGCCTTTTCAATCCTGACACAGCGAGAGCGAGAAGTGCTTCAACTGCTGTCAGAGGGTATGAGTACGAAAGAAATGGCTTTTCACCTGAATGTAAGCGTCAAGACGATAGAGACACACCGCCGCAATATTATGGACAAGCTCAACATCCATAATATTACGGATCTTGTCAAGTACGCCATCCGTGAGGGACTCACGACGCTGGAAACCTGATCAGCGACGGCGCTGCACGCCTTTTTCGTTCCTTCTATCTCATCCATTTCCTGAGAATGACCTGAGGAATTTGGAATGTCAAAATCAGATACATCCCGATAGCCAAACCGTTGTTGTTGTTTTAATGGTGTATAATATTTGATTGTTCCATGAAAAGACCATTAGCCCTATCGGTACGGCGTTTTACTCACTCGGAAGATCCAGTGAAATCGATATGCTATCGTGAATTGCCGTCTTTGCGCCGTATTTATTATGGTCGGGGAAGCGCCGGATACAATGTCTCCTCCGGCGATTTCTAAGGGACGAGGCATGAAGCATGTAACGTCAAATCGTCAGGTCATGTGTCGCGGGGCCTTTCATGAACGTTTGGAAGAACGAAATGAAAAGGTGTGAAGAACCCGTATGAACATATTTTTTCAACATTAGAAAGAGCACAAAATATGGGCATCAAAATAATTTTGGCAGATGATCACAAAATTGTGCGGGACGGCCTCCGCACACTGATTCAACGTGAAACCGACATGGATGTTATCGCCGAGGCGGAAGACGGGGACATTGTTGTCAAACTCGTGCAGCAGTTGTTGCCCGACCTGGTGATCATGGATATTGTCATGCCGAGCATGAACGGCATTGACGCTACCCGGGATATCCTCAAGAAGCATCCGACTATTAAAGTGATTGCCCTGTCAATGCATTCGGACAAACGATTTGTGATCGGCATGTTAGAAGCAGGAGCCTCAGGGTATCTGCTCAAGGATTGTGCCTTTGAGGAACTGGCGACGGCTGTCCGTGCTGTCATGTCGAACCAGATGTACCTGAGCCCGAGAATCGCCGATGTTATCATTAATCGTCACAGCGAGTGCAGTCTGAATTCTTCCTTATCGCCCGTGCTGACAGCACGTGAAGTGCAAATCCTGAGACTTCTGGCAGATGGTGTCCCATCGAAAGATATTGCATCCAGCCTTCATATCAGTGTTAAGACTGTGCAGGCACATCGTCAGAATATCATGCGGAAACTCAACGTCAACAGCGGAATCGATCTTGTCAAATATGCGATTCGTGAGGGGTTCACGTCGGTAAAAGTCTGATTCAGTCCTATCAATTTGTTATTTTATGATTCACTTTTCATTTAGTTGCAAAAGAGGATCCGAGGATTCAAGGATTCTAGGCACACCTTCGTGCGACTGAAACAGTTATTCAATGTTCATGTTAAAAACAGAAATTTAAATCCGTGCATGTTCCCGGCATTTCGCTCGAACCCTTGACCCCTGGAATCCTGAAAAAGAAAGCAACTTTACCTGAGAAAAACCTTTTCTTTAATCGTGCCGGTATCCTTCCCTCCATATTTATGCCTGTAAAGTACATAGAACATCATTTTCCTCTTGAACATCAGAATCTAATTACATAAAATGAAGCGGTAAATATTCAGAAAAGGAGGACGTATGCCCACATACGATTTTCAATGTCAATCCAAGAAATGCGGGAAGAAGTTTACGGTATTTCTCAGTCTCAGCGACTATGAAAAGGGAAAAGTTGCATGCCCGAAATGCAAAAGCAAGCGGGTCAAACAGCTTCCGGCAATGTTTATTGCGAATACAAGCCGAAAAAGCTAAATTTCACCTTCTGTAATTTTGTAAAAGGGAAAACACAAGAATCAATGTTGCGGGTAGACATTCCACATAAGGAATGCGTCGGATGCGGCTACTGCTGTATACAGCATCCATGTGCATGCGGCAGGGCCGCTCATCCGGATGAGATTGAACGGGGGCAAATCTGCCCGTCTCTTCACTGGAACGGCGGCCGATATGTATGCAGTTTAATGATGCGGCCGGGTGGGGAGGGGCAGTTCTATCAATGGCAAATGAACGCCGGCCTCGGATGCCGCAATTTCCTTAACCCGTGGAGGAATGACGTCAGAGAGAGAAACGGGAAAGACGACAAGCCATCGTTATAATTCGTCTTGATTGTTGTCTGTCAATGGTTCGAGGGATCAAAGGGGCAAGTGATGAAGCGGTTTCTTGAAGATCATCAGTTGAATCCCTGGCCCTGAAGCTGACGGCTTCAGCCGGTAGCCGTTTATTTAGTCTATGATAAAAATCCAAATCGAAGCAGAAACGGTTTATGCACTCCACTGAGTGCTTTCTCAAAACCCCGTCCTATGGGCGGCGATGCTTTACGCATATATCATGATTGTATCAACCTGCCAGCCGTACTTTGCACCGTTTCCCGGGTTTTTTACCAAGATTCTTCAGTCGGACGTTGTTCTTCTTCTTGATACAGTACAATTTCCACAAGGAACAACGTGGCTGACGAGAAACCGATGGAAGAGTCACCAGGGAACTCTGTGGTTGACCGTCCCGGTATGGAAAAAAGGCCTGGGGCTGCAGAGAATCAGTGATGTGAAAATCTGTTACGAAGGGCAATGGAGTCGGAAACATCTGGCCAGCCTCAAAACGGCGTATCGTCATGCACCCTATTTCGAAGACCATGAGGCCTTTTGCGAAGAGATGTTCTCATGTCACTTCGAGAAGCTCGTTGATCTGAATCATTCCGTGATTACGTATCTCTTGAAACATCTACACATCAAGACGCAGGTGATGTCACTGTCTGCTCTCGGTATTGAAGCGAAGGAACCCCGGCTCACTATTGAGATTTGCAGGCGTGTCGGAGGTACGGCTTTCCTTGTCAGACGAAGCGCCGGAAAACATTTTGACAGCGAAATCTTTGAGAATGAAGGGATCGAATTGATGTACGTGAACCCCCATACACCGATATATCCTCAATTGTGGGGTCCGTTTATACCGAATCTGTCCGCTTTCGACCTTCTCTTTAATTGCGGTCCGAAAGGGGCGGCAATGATGACAGGGTATAGGTCGTAGGGTGTTGGGGGTAGGAAAGAACAGGAGGAAGGATAAAGGACCGAGGCCAAGGCCGACGGGGTGAGTATAAAGTTGGGGCTTAGGAACTTACCAGCTTATGAGCTCATGAACTCATATTACACAGCTCCCGTGCAATGTCTTTTGCTTTTTTCTGCAATGTCGTTCCGAGAGAACCTGTTTGTGCGTATCGATCCAGTATGTCTTCGTCAATTATTTCCGTGGTTCCGTCGGGCCATCGGACAACGTCGATTTCGAGATCGACATACCTGAGCTTGTCGGGATAGCATTCGATGGGCGTGTTAATATTGCAGTAGGTTCCAATGACCGTACCATCGGTGCGGAAGTACGTGTGGTGATAGAAGAAACTTCCTTCCCGTACCGCCGTCATGGCGTAATCTCCTTTTTGCTTGGGAATGTTGAGACCGTCATAGCTGCTTCTCCCTTTGAATTGAGACCTCTTGAGAAGAAGTGTTCGTTCCGCCGGATTACATTCGATGATTTCCCCTTCGGAGAGAAAAATGACCTGTCCGTTCATCTTAACGTGTTCGATACGGAGGTGTTTCCCCTGGTGGTAGGTATTCCAAATCAGCCGCTCCGATAGCTGCCTGCTGATTTCATCCCGCTTCTCGGGATGATTGGTCAGGTGTTCCGCTTCTGTCATATCGACATCCTGGGAATTGATGATTCGAAGCCGGTGATGATGATGTACTGTGGGGACAACGGTAAGCCTCAGTTCATCAAGCGTTGCTTTTGCGAGGTATGGAAATTCGAGTTCAGTCCAAACGATTTCGTCATCCGTGAATGTGTGGCAGATGATGTCAATACAGGTGTCTCTGATGAGTTGGACCACGGAATTCCTGTCGGCAAAACGGCCCGTCACTATAATTCCCTGCTTGTCATCACGATCGAAGATCTCCACGGTGGGGTCCCCCGTTTGTATCAGATGTTCGTAATGTTCAAACCGTTTGATTGCCGGTGGTGACGGTGATACGACGATGATGCCGTTATCGAGCAACAATTTTGTCAGTGCTGTCGAGTAAATTCCCCTGATTTTAAACGATCTGTTCATAATTACCGCCAGTATCCGATTCCGCGAATTCGCACCACTTTGTCGTTGATTTCCGTCTGTGCCCCGAAGAACTCTTTTATCAGCCAGATTCGTGCCTCAAGATGGTCGGTCATCTTCGGGATAATATATGAACTCAATCCGTCGGCAAGTGCGGCAAACGGAACCAATTGATCCGCCATATGTTCGTCCATGGTTGCCGTTGTCTCCAGTGTTTCGATTAATCGTCGTGCCACCTGTTTGCCGATGAATTCAGCAGATCGCCCCCGCGCCCCCGCCATATCGGCTCCGATCAGACAATCCGTATTCGTTTCTGCCCAGATTGCCAGTGATGCGCCCGGTTGTATCGATGCGGAGTGGTATGCCGGCGACCTCGCCGTATCATAAAGGGTTTCGATGGCTGCGGCATATCCTCGTGTATTTAAGTATCTCCGGCATTCACCGGCCATGCGTTCCGAGACGTTTCTTTCCTCGAGCAGCGATGACAGTGCGGTTCCTTTTATGGTGTTGAGATTACCTCTATCAAGGAGCGTTATGGGCTGGAGTCGTCGCTGCAACGGCTGGGCAGTTACGAGAATCTTACCGTTTCCCCGGGGGACATATCCCGGTCTGATGATTTCAATGTTGATATGAGCACCCATCCGTTTCAGGATGGGAAGCACAACCTGTTGAAGATGATAGACAGATGGGGCGAAATCCTGAAAGAGCCCCCCGCTGATGGTAACCGATGACGGAGAATCGGCAAAGAGTAACAGTGGTATAATACTGAGTGTCAGCATCGTTGCGGATCCGGCCGTTCCGATATCCCATGTGAAGGTCTCACCCCGTATGTCCCTTCCCGGAATAAAACGTATTTCCCGGGACCCGACAGCGGCCCCGGCAAGCCTGCCCCGGCAGATTTCCGCAGATGCTTCAATAGCCCTCAGGTGTTGGGCTCGAAGTCCCGGCTTGGTTCTTCCCGCTCTGATATTGAATAGATGGAGTTCTTCCCCGGTGAGAACCGAATAGGGGA
>CAZCGI010000028.1:0-11879 GCA_964498145.1 uncultured Syntrophaceae bacterium | reverse complement strand
GGGCATTCTCCAATATTGTCGAACCTTCTTTTGCCTTCACCTTCCGCCCGTTTATAACTATATTAATCATTCTATTCCCCTTGCTAAAATGAATTTCAAATATTATTCGGATCTTTTATTGCCAGACGACAACTCGGTAACATCTGAGGCAGCGCTGGGCCTCTTTCATTGCATCGGCCTCATTGAAAGCACCCTCTACTTCAGCGAAACTCTTAGTTCTCTTCTTGCTGTCAAGAAGATTGACTTGCATCGCCGCTTTCTTGCCGATGAAGGCATATCCCCGCTGCTTTCCTACCTCGACCCCTTTAAAGGAAATACCTTTTTCCGGCTTTGTAGCCTGAAGATAGTTATCGATACTCTTAGCAACTTCGTTTCCCGCGTCAAGTGCTTCAATCAGCGTTGCCGGACCAGTTACACAGTCACCTCCCGCGAATATACCATCAACAGAGGTCTTATACGTTGCCGCATCGACATCCACTGTACCCCAGGATGTTGTGGAAAGCTTCTTCTTTGCCTTCACAACAGGAAGTTCGGGGCTCTGGCCAATTGCGCAGATTACCATATCAGCTTCAATGGTATGATCCGATCCTTTTACCGGTACCGGTCGCTTTCTTCCGCTTTCATCCGGCTTCCCGAGTTTCATTTTAACGCAACCGAGGCACTCGAACTGCCCTTCCGCTGCAACGATTTCCATTGGAGCGGTAAGATAGGTTATTTTGACACCTTCGGCCTCGGCACCTTCGATTTCTTCTTCTCGGGCGGGCATTTCGGCGCGGGATCGTCGATAAACGATCTCGACGTCTTTAAATCCGAGTCTGACACAGCTTCGGGCACAATCAAGCGCCACGTTACCGCCACCAATGATAAGAACCTTTTTCTGCGGCTCTATCTTCTTCCCGAGATTGATATCTCTGAGGAACTCAACACCATCGACAAACCCTACACATCCTGCATCCTCACCTTTGGCCCCCATGGGATTTCCCTTATGGGCGCCGACAGCAAGAAAGACGGCATCATAGCCTTCTTTTTTCAGACGATCAACATCGAGGGTGTCAACTTTCGTATTGAGTTTGATTTCAACTCCCATTCTCTTGATCAGATCAATTTCATGGCTGAGGATATCCGAAGGCAAACGATATCCGGGAATTCCAACGGCAGCCATACCACCGGCCTGAGGAAACGTTTCAAATATCGTCACGCCATATCCCATGACACGAAGGTTATACGCTGCGGCAAGTCCTGCAGGTCCCGATCCAATAACAGCAACATTTTTCTCCTTCGCTGCTCCGGGAGTGCCTAACGATCCTCCACCATTTTGAAGATCGATATCGGCAGCCGCACGTTTCAATAATCTGATTGAAAGGGGTTCATCAAGATAATTCCTGACACAGGCCTGCTCGCACGGATGGGTGCATACGCGCCCGACAACACCGGGGAGGATGCACTTTTGTCTGATAAGATTGAGCGACTCTGCAAATCTGTTGTTTTTGATCAGTTCGATATAACCCGGTATATCAAGGCTGGCCGGACATGCTTCCATGCACGGTGCGGTAACTGCCGATTTGCATTCCGTTGCTTCCAGTTTCCGCGCTCCCTTGATGAGGTCGAGAAAATCATTCTTATAATATTTTACGGCATCCAAAACCGGAAAGAGTGCTGACTGACCATAGGCACATTTTGCATTGGAGGATACTTCTGTGACAATTCGCTCGATTTCTGTGAGTGTCCCTTTATCTCCCAGTCCTTCCGTCATCAGCTCAAACATATCGGTTATCTTATCGATACCGATCATGCAAACGGAACATTCGCCGCATGATATTTTTCTCGCTTCTTTCAGATAATTCAGGGTCAGGGAAACAACGTCCGCCTTCGGATTCATAACGACGAGGCCGTTCCATCCCATCAAGGCATTCGCTTTCCCCGGCAGTTCAGGAAAATTCACACCGGCCGATTTCAACGCCTTTGACGCCTTACCCTTTCTGTTATCTATTATCTTCCCGTTCCAACTGCTAAATGCAACTTTATCCATTCTTAAGCCACCCTATTCTGTATTATGAAGATGTGGAAATTTTAATCAAATAACCCCCACTCATACTGTAAATCCGACCAGGCATGCAAGCCGTTGATCTTGTCCAGCAGCTTGTTGTATTCCTGGTATACCCTGTCTTGAATCATCTCTATCTGATCCGGCGTAAGATGACGGTATCTACCTTGAGGTTTCATATAATCTTCAACGGGTCGCAACTGATCGACTTCAACGGTCATTCTGTACTTTCCGTCTTCCACTTCGTAAAGTGGGAATATTCCCGTTTCAACAACCAGCCGACCGAGTTTGATGGTCATCTCGGAAGGACTCCTCCAACCGGTTGGGCAGACCGTAAAGCAATGAATATATGACGGTCCCTTTACTTTCATGGCCTTTTTAACTTTAGTAATAAAATCCAGAGGATAACTAGGACATGCCGTCGCAACGTATTTAACCCCGTGTGCAACCATAATCTCCGGTACATTTTTCTTCCAGGTTTTCTGACCGTAGCTTACTTTTCCGGCGGGAGATGTCGTCGTGGATGCTCCCATGGGAGTCCCGCTGGATCGCTGAATTCCCGTATTCATATAGGCCTCATTATCGAGACAGACGAAAAGCATGTCATGGCCTCGTTCCATAGCACCCGAGAGGGCCTGCAGACCGATGTCCATGGTACCGCCGTCTCCCGCGACGCCGACCACTTTCACATCCCGGTCGGCTATCTTTCCTTTCCTCCGCAAGGCCTTCAGTCCCGCCTCGACACCGGAGCCTACTGCAGCTGCATTTTCAAAGGCCACATGAATCCACGGCACTTCCCATGCCGTATAAGGATACATACTGGATATGATCTCCATGCACCCCGTGGCATTTGCGATGACGACGTCCGGGCCTAACGCTTTGCACATTAACCGAAGCCCGAGAACTTCTCCACACCCCTGACAAGCGCGATGACCGGAACATAAATATTCTTTTTTATCAACTAACCTCGGGGCATATAAATCAAAATTCTCTATTATATTCATTATCCCCTCACTCCATAAAATTCGTAGTCTTTAATGATTCCTTTTTCACCGGCTTTCACGGCATCTTCCACTATTTTAACGAAGTCGGACACGGCCATGTCACGGCCACCGAGACCGATGATCTGGTTGTAGATCAGCGGACGTTCTTTTTCAGGGTAAAGCGCCGCTCTCACCTCGCCGGCAACAGGCCCTCCGGGACCACCAAAGGAAACCGCACGGTCCGTCACGATCAGAATTTTGGACTTTTTTACCGCCTGTTTCAGTTCTTCAAAGGGGAACGGTCTCCACATCCTTATCTTAACCAATCCAACGGATACCCCCTTCTCTCTCAATTCATTAACGGCAATTTCCGCCGTCTCACCCATGGAACCCATGGTTAAAAGAAGTACTTCCGCATCATCTGCACGATACGTTTCAACGGGTCGGTACCGACGTCCGAACATTTTTTCCCATTCATCCCAGACACTCAAAATAGTCTTCTTCGAATTTTTCAGGGCCTCGTCTTTTGCCATCATCACTTCTTGGAAGATATCAGACATGGCAAAGGTTCCCATTGATACGGGTTTATCGGGATGAAGTGTTGCATAGGGTTTTCTCGGCGGGAGGAACTTGTTGACAAGTTTCTGATCGGGAAACTCAATCGGCTCAACCATGTGAGTCAACTGAAAACCGTCGATATTAACGCAGCAGGGCAGCATGACATCAGGATGCTCCGCAATTTTAAAAGATTGAATGGTCAGATCAACTGTTTCCTGGCCATTTTCCGCAAATATGGCAATCCATCCGTTATCTCTCTGGGGCATAATGTCCGAGTGATCATTGAGAATGTTCAGCGGTCCAGATACCGCACGATTCGCGATTCCCATAACGACGGGAAGCCTCATGGCCGAAACTATGGGGAGAATTTCGTGCATCAGCATCAATCCCTGAGAACTGGTCGCCGTATAGACGCGGGCACCCGTTCCCGAAGCACCGGTAACACAACTGATTGCGGAGTGTTCCGATTCGACCGTTACAAATTCCGCATCGATTCTTCCGTCAGCGACAATATCCGAAAGATGTTCCGCAATATGTGATTGGGGAGTAATCGGATAGACAGCCGCCATGTCAATATTACACATCCCGACAGCTTCAGCCGCCGCGATCGCTACTTCCATACCAACACGTTTAGCCATTCTTAACCCTCCTCAATCATCGTTATGGCGCCGGGCCAACATTCGTGAGCGCAGATTCCACACCCCTTGCAGTAGTCCAAATCTGCCCTGAATGTTCCATCTTCCTTTTGAGTTACACATCCTTCGGGACAAAATATATAACAGATACCGCATTTTATACATTTCGAATCGTCCCATATCGGACGCTGCGCCTTCCAACTCCCTGTGTGATATTCTCGTGCATTTGCTGGCGCAAACACGACGCAGCCGGGACTTACTTCATGCCAAGCTTCAGGCCACTTTTTCTTCTTCATAAGGACAACCTCAAAGTTATTTAAGCTGCTGTAGATAGATTCAACTCATCATACGCCCGTTTGAGCGCTTTCATGTTTCTTGGTGCCAGTCTCCCGAATCTTTCTTTGAGAGGAGCATTCAATGATTCGACTTTCACGGGGTTTACCGCTTTGATGACGGCACCCAGCATCGTCGTGTTCGTAATGGGAACGCCCAGTTCTTGTCGTGCAATATGAGTGGCATCAACCGTCGCAATAGTTCCTTTGAATTTGGTTCTCTTCCTGACCTCTTCAGGGGACAGCATCGTATTGACAATCAGTGTACCATCCGCTTTGAGACCTTCGGCTACATTTACCAGTGCCACGAGACTCGGATCAAGAACGACAACGACATCCGGTTCGTAGATGCCCGATCGAACTTTTATTTGTTTATCATCAACTCTGTTGAATGCCGCAACGGGAGCTCCACGTCTTTCGGGACCGAAACTGGGGAAACCCTGGGCATACTTACCTTCTTCAATAGCGGCCAGTGCCAGCATCTCGACGGATGTAACGGCTCCTTGACCCCCTCTTCCATGCCAACGTATCTCAATCATCAGGCGATTCTCCCTTTATATCATTTATTTACGCTGGAATTGTATCGTAAAGCCTGGTTAGTAATACATTTAATTTCCAGTGTCAATAATTTATTTGTGAAAAAATGCAGCGAATCGGCCCCCTCACAATGATCCCCAAAAGACATCCGACTTTTCTGTAACCCCTCCATATGGCTATCGGCGATGTTCTGCAACCGCCTCTTCATAAAGATCACCGCCTCGGATATCATTGACGACCACCAATGGAAATTTCACTATTTCCAGATGCATCATTGCCTCCGGACCGAGATCGCCATAGGCAACGACTTCAGCCTTTCGTATACAACCGGCCAGTAATGCGGCAACGCCCCCCATCGCACCGAAATAAACGGCTTTATAGCTTCTTATGGCATCCCTGACTTCTGCCGACCGCTTACCTTTTCCGATCATGCCTTTTAAACCGCGTTCGATGAGCATCGGAGTATACCGATCCATACGACTGCTCGTTGTCGGGCCGATCGAACCGATGACCTGTCCCGGTGGGGCCGGCGTGGGAGCGGCATAGAATAACGTTGCCCCTGCAAGAGCAACCGGCAGTGGGTCGCCGGCATGGAGGGCTTCAACCAATCTCCGGTGGGCTACGTCTCGCCCCGTTATAACGTCCCCGGTGAGGAGAACAACATCACCCACGGTGAGGGCTTCGCAGATTTCATCAGTCAGGGGGGTATGAATTTCAATCGGTTTTTTCATGAAATTAATTTGATTCCTCAACCGTTAAATGATGACTTCCTTATGACGAGCGACATGACATTGTATATTAATTGTTACGGGCAGACTCGCTATATGACAGGGCATCATTTCAATGTGCACTGCCAGGGCGGTTACCAGTCCTCCGTATCCATGCGGACCGATACCAAGCTTATTGATTTCCTCAAAAAGTTCCTGTTCGAGCTGTTGAAGACGCGGATCGTCACGATGGGATTCTCCAACCGGTCGCAGAAGCGCCTTCTTTGCCAGGATGGCGGATTGTTCTATCGATCCTCCGATGCCGACACCGACAATCACGGGAGGACAGGGATTCGGTCCCGCATCAGATACACTGTCTATTATTGCGGATCGTATACCCTCAATTCCAGCGGCCGGCAGCAGCATGACACACCTGCTCATGTTCTCACTTCCACCGCCTTTTGGCATAGCGACGATCTTAAGGGTATTCCCCCGTACAATTTCGGTATGAATGATCGCCGGCGTGTTGTCGCCGGTATTCCGGCGTGAAAGGGGGTCACAGACAGATTTTCTGAAGTACCCGTCCTTATATGCCTGCCGCACACCTTCCTGGACCGCAGTTGTGAAATCGCCGCCGGTAATGTGAACATCCTGCCCCAGCTCAACAAACAGGACAGCAAGCCCCGTGTCCTGACAGAGCGGCACCGATGATTCACGGGCAATCCGGGCGTTTTCTTGTATCTTCTGAAGACCATATCGCCCAATTTCCGATACTTCACGGGCAACTGCAGCATCAATACAATCCAGAACATCTTCTCCAAGGTCCGTATTCGCCTCGAGGAAAAGCTGACGTACCGTTTCCGTTATAGTTTCACAAGAGATTTCCCTCACCGAGTGCATGGATCATATACCCTAAACATCGCGACGATATTCCATAGCTTTTGCCATGGTCATCTTGTCTGTATATTTCAGATCACCCCCGACGGGAATACCGAGGGCAATTCTCGACACCTTTATCGGTTTATCTTTGAGCAGTTTGGCGATCAGCAGTGCCGTCGACTCCCCTTGTACGCTCGGGTTCGTCGCAATAATAACTTCGGTAACGCCTTCCTGCAGTATTCTATCAAGCAGTTCCCGAAGTCTCAGATTATCCGGTCCGATCCCGTCAATAGGTGAAAGGTTCCCATGAAGGACATGATAGGTACCCTTAAAACTGCCACTTTCTTCGATGGACACCAGTGAATCAGGATCGGAAACAACACAAATAAGTTCCCGGTCCCGTGTCGTATCACTGCAAATCTCACACAGCTCGCCGTCCGTCAAATTAAAACAACGGGAACAGAGGCGTATTTTCTGTTTGACCTCGAGGATACTGTCGGCAAGTCTTTGCGCTTCATTATCAGATGTCGTCAGTATATGGATTGCCAGTCGTGTAGCCGTTTTCTCCCCGATACCTGGGAATCTGCTCAACTCTTGAATCAGCCGCCGTATCGGCGGCGCATAACCTGTCATTGCCCGAAAGTCCTTACGTTAATCCGGGGATATTCATACCACCGGTAATCTTCGACATTTCAGATGCCGACATTTCCTGTGCTTTTCGAACCCCCTCATTTACTGCTGCAACAATCAGGTCCTGAAGCATTTCTATATCTTCCGGATCGACGACTTCTTTCTCGATTTTCAGCGACACAAGTTCAAATTTTCCATTGACAACAGCGGTGACCATTCCGCCGCCTGCCGTGGCTTCCACGGTTTTCGCCGCCAGTTCCTCCTGCGCCCGCATCATCTGTTCCTGCATTTTCTGGGCTTGCTTCATAAGTTTCTGAAAATTGGCCACGTTCTTTACCTCCTCACCGTCACTAACCCGCAGAACATGGGACTCGTTTACCGGTCCTTATCGCGGGCAATTACTTCGCATAACTCGGCACCTTCAAACACATCCATAACCTTCTGGACCAGGGGATGGTTCAGTGCTTCGTTTTTAACTTCACTGATTCTTTTGGTTTGCGCAATGCCATTCGGCGCAGTCTGTTCATCATTGTCAGAGCTCCGCGGCATTATTTCTATACTGACCGATACGTCATCACGGAAACATTCTGTCGCCAGCTCGGTCAGTCGTGACAGCCGGGTACTTTCCGTAATATCATCGTAAAAAATATATCCCTCGGGAAATCCCACTTTCAGACACTTATTTTCGAATGAAAGGAATGTCCCGGATCCAATTTTTGAGTGGAGTATGGGGTCTTTCTTCTTGACAAAATTTCGATAATTATTCCAGAGATTCGGATCTTGCTCATTTATCCCGCCCTGGCCTTCATCCGTTGACTGCACGACAGGATCGGGCAGCTTGTGATTTGGCGGCATATTCCGTCGCTCCGGCGGGCGATCCGACACAAGCCTTGTTTCAAGACGTTCCATTTTCGATATAATTTCATCAAGGGGAACGATCGGTTCGAGGTACGCCATCTTCACGACCATGCATTCAATCGTTAAACGTGGATCGAGACTTCGCCTCACATTTTCTTCCTCGGTCATGAGTATATCAAGGAGGCGCTGAAGCGTTTCCCGGGTTGCTTTCGCTGTCAGATTTTTTAATCGATCGATTTCATCGTCGGGTAAGTCATCGAGCAAACTCCTTCCGTCGGTGACTTTCATAAGGAGCAGGTTTCTGAAGTGATGAAGGAGCATCTGATAAAATTGCTTCATATCAACGCCGGAGAAGTAGCCCTCATCAACCACCGTAAGACAGCGGCCGGCATCTCTGTCAAGAATCGCCTCAGAAATATCAAAGAGAAACCGACGATCTTTCAACCCGAGCAGCTCTTCAATATCATCATCTTTGATATCCGTTCCACCATAGGATATAACCTGATCAAATACACTCTGAGCATCCCGGATACTGCCTTCACCACTCTGGGCAATCCAGAGCAGCCCCTTATCGCTGATGGTTATACCGTCCGAAGCTGCAATCTTTCCGAGGTTCTCTGCAACCTGTCTGATTGATACGCGCTTGAAATCAAAATGTTGACAGCGGGAGAGAATCGTTGCCGGAACTTTGTAAATTTCCGTTGTGGCAAACATAAAGACTACGTGTGGCGGAGGTTCTTCCAATGTTTTGAGAAGTGCATTGAAGGCTTCTTTTGTCAACATGTGGACTTCATCGATAATGTAGACTTTATATCTCGATGATAACGGAGAGAATTTGATGTTTTCTCTCAGTTCTCGAATTTCATCAATCCCCCGGTTTGACGCGCCGTCGATTTCCCGAACATCCAGTGAGACTCCCTCTGTAATTTCTCTGCAATTACTGCATATATTACAGGGAACCTCTGCCGGTCCTTCCTTACAGTTGATCGCCTTTGAAAGGATCCGGGCAACGGATGTCTTGCCGACACCGCGGGGACCACTGAAAATGAAAGCGTGGGCAATTCGATTATACTTTATGGCATTTTTCAGGGTTCTCACGACATGATCCTGCCCTACCACATCTTCGAAAACCTGTGGTCGCCATTTTCGGGCAAGAACAAGATATTCCATTCAAAACTCCCGGGAAGAAACGCATAATAAAGGTGAACAGGAATGCATGATGAATAAAGATAGCCAGGCTCCCCCGCAGCACACAGAGGTTATTGCTGCCGCTGCTTCCTTCCGGACCTGACGGGGTTCACAACCCCCTGTTGCACGGGACCCGGCTATCAATTCGAATGTGAAGATATATGGCGGAGAGAGGGGGATTCGAACCCCCGGTGCACCGTTTTGAGTACACACACGATTTCCAGTCGTGCTCCTTCGGCCATCTCGGACATCTCTCCGGATTTCCTGTCCCGTTTACGGAACTGTTAATATTCTACATGGCGGAGAGGGTGGGATTCGAACCCACGTGAGGGCTTTTGACCCCCAAGTCGATTTCGAGTCGACCCCGTTACGACCACTTCGGTACCTCTCCGTATCGCTCTATGGCGGAACGACCTCTGACAATAACCTCTTTTGTCGAAAAAATCCACTTAAAATTTCACCGCATGCTTCACGAAGGATGCCCCCGGTTATCATAACGGAATGATTCAATCTTTCATCACTGAGAATCCTATAAAGGGATTCAACGCCACCACCTTTCGGGTCATATGCACCAAAGACAAGCCGATCCATTCGGGCATGCAGTATTGCACCGGCACACATGATACACGGCTCAAGCGTTACATAAAGTGTCGTTCCATTTAATCGGTAATTACCGATTGACGCCGCAGCCCTTCTGATTGCGAGCATTTCCGCATGAGCGGACGGATCAGTCATGGTTATGGAACTGTTGTGAGCCCGTGCAATGATCTCGTCCCCGCGAACCACAACAGCACCAACGGGAACCTCGCCCTTATTAAGAGCTGAACGTGCTTCCTCGAGGGCACTGTTCATAAAATGTATGTCTTGATGTTGCATGTCAATCCACCATCAGGTAACCAGATAGTACAATTCACAGTAAGAATCAAGCGGCCATCGTAAAATCAAAATATTTCCCGATAGTGTGCCAACCTCCGGCACGAGGATCGCGTATTTGAGAAAATAAGCATCAAACATAAAGTCGAATATCAGAGGATGTGTGATCTATTTCATCGAAAAAACAGTCGTTTCGTGTTAGACACTGACTAAAATTAATCATTGCTTTATCTTACACCCTTGGATTATTATGGCGCAACATGGTGAGCCTATGATTCAGAAAAAACTCCTCATAACAGCAATCGTTTTATCAATGGTCGGTCATATGGCAATTATTGCCCTTTCAGGCATGATCGTTATGAATAGTAACTCACCGGCGGAAAAGCCCTTTACTGTACATCTGGAAAATCAATCCCTCATCGCAAAGACACAGACCGCTGTCAATCAACCTCCGACACAGCTTACCGAGAAACTATCCCAAGGTGGGCAGCAAAAAGGCGAAGATATCGTTGAACTCGGAGATAAACAAACAAAATACTACGCATACCTCAAGCACCTGAAACAGAAATTTGAACAACAGTGGACTTACCCGCGGGATGCATACATCAAGAAAGAAAAAGGGGCGTCCGTAGTACGTTTCTCCATAACGGAATCGGGAAACCTTGCTGATTCGTTCATTGTAGCATCATCAGGATACAAATCGCTTGACGGAGAAGCTCTTCGTGTGATTCGGTCGTCCTGTCCTTTCAATCCTCTCCCAACCCAATTCAATCTGTCAAAGCTCCATGTGATTGCGCGGTTTCAATATACGCTGGCTGATTGATTATCCCGGACACGCAACATCATCATTCGTAAATGTTCAAAAAGACCGCACCAGTGGTACGAACCCTGAATCGATGCATCGAAATGTCAACCTTTGACTGATTTCCCTCAGGAAAAAAGAAGTCGTAATGACCTCATAATTCCTTGCAATTTTTGCGTTTCGTAACTATGTTAGCCGTAAATATTCACTGAGCCTTGTTTATGCAGAGCGGTGAAAGCAATGCCGATAACCAACGAAAATAAAATTGTCATCATTACCTGTGTGGCGCATTTTTTGTGTCACTTTTATGAGCTCATCTTTCCTGCCTTAGCGATACCGTTGATGCTCTCACTGAAGATGGACCTTGCCGATGTCCTGAAATTAAGTTTCCTTATGTATCTTCTCTATGGCCTCGGTGCACTCCCCTGGGGAATGATATCCGATCGATTCGGTAACCGACGCAGCCTCATCATATTTTTCCTGGGATGCGGCATCGGCGCTTTCATGACAGCACTGTCGCAATCCGGGTCATTTCTGATGATATCTCTTGCAGTTATCGGCTTCTTTGCCAGCATCTACCACCCCGCCGGCATGGGACTCATATCACTGGGTGTTAAAAACAGGGGGATGGCGCTGGGAATCAATGGGGTTGCCGGCAATATCGGTCTTGTCAGTGCGCCTTTTGCGGCAGGACTCCTGAACTGGCTGGTAGGCTGGAAGATGACATACATTCTTATCGGTGGTTTCAGCTTTATCTGGGGCATAATTCTGCTTTTTACAGCCATTGATGAAACACCGCTTCCTGAACACTCCGAGGCCATGGAATCCACGTCGAACACAAACAATTCATATG
>CAZCGI010000027.1:5782-12069 GCA_964498145.1 uncultured Syntrophaceae bacterium | reverse complement strand
GGGAAGAATACAGCTCAGCCCTCCGTTGATGATCATTGAGCACTTGTTTCCTTCGAGGAGATACACCCCGGACTCCGCTCTCCCCAGATACCACAGGTGCTCGCAAATCTTCCCTGCTTCCCGTATCCGCATGCGATGCCGACTCCTGATTCTATTTCTTCTTTTTTACCCGTCGGGGCTCATCCTTCCGGATTTTTTTCTTCTCCCGCAAGAGGCGTGATATGTCTTTTTGCCGTCGGGTAACGTGCTCTTTTGACATTTTTCGGAATCCCCTGCCGTGTCACAGACGACTTACATCTCTGCGATCAGGCCTTTCCGTATGATTTACCGAATTAATTTATCATGATTCTCCCAAACCGGACAGTTTTTTTGATGATTAACCTCAGTTGAAGTTCACATCGTGTTTTTGCTTCGCTGAACCTCACTAAATCGCCGTGGCATAAATGTGGAACTTTGTCAAATGGTATTGACTTTTCACAGATTAACCATCTAAACAGAATGGAAATGTATATCGGAAGGGTTGCCAATTTCTCATAACACATCACGAGTATCGGAACCCTCACCAACGCAGGAGGAAAGATATGGCAGGGACCATCGTTCAAAGTAAAAGGATACACCAGGGCAAAGTCTTTAGTTTAATGAAGGAGACAGTCATTCTCGAAAATGGAATAAAAACCGATATGGAAATAATCCGGCATCCCGGAGCCTCTGCCATTGTTCCATTCCTTGATGAAACAACAATCATATTAATCCGTCAGTATCGTCATGCAATCGGCCACTCCATCTGGGAAATTCCTGCAGGCACCTTGAATGAAAACGAAACCCCACTCATGTGCGCTCAAAGAGAACTGACAGAAGAGACAGGCTACTCATCCGATGGATGGCACAAGCTGAGTAATATCATTCCCGTTCCCGGCTATTCGAATGAACATATCCATCTGTTTGCGGCAACAAACCTGACTGAATCAACCCAGAACCTCGATACCGACGAGGTGATAAAGATTCATCCATTCAAATTGGAAGATGCTCTCTCCATGATTCATGCTGGAGAAATTCAAGACGGCAAAACAATTTGCGGACTTCTATTGACGGTTAATTGGCTCAGCAGAAGATGACCGGTGATTGACAGCAGTAGGAAACGATCCCGCACTGAACACGGTGAATTGACTTCACAATACGTCCCGAGAATACCTTCCGT
Organism: uncultured Syntrophaceae bacterium; assembly: GCA_964498145.1. Classification (GTDB taxonomy): domain Bacteria; phylum Desulfobacterota; class Syntrophia; order Syntrophales; family UBA6807; genus DSDU01. The sequence continues at coordinate 10,871 of CAZCGI010000027.1, read as the reverse complement.
CATCTGAGGCGAACCAGACTGAACTTTTAATGCATATGAAAGAACTTTCTTTTCCTTCTTCTATACTGAGGCTCTTGCACCACAACAATAATTGTTCAGGAAGACGCAACTTTTTTGCAATCCCGTAATGTTTAAATCACGTGATAAAGAAAGGATACCGAACATGCAATTTGTTATTAAATTGGTCGTAAGTGTTTGTATCATTGTCATTTGTGCCCAGATAGGTCGTAAATTTCCTTCACTTGCAGGCCTCATCGCAACCATGCCGTTGACCAGTCTTATCGTCCTCTTATGGCTCTATTCTGATAATCCCGGCAATTTCAATCTTATGTCTGACTTCGCCAGAGGCGCCCTGTGGGGGATTGTCCCCAGTATACTTTTTTTCATTTCTCTTTATCTCTGTTTTTCCCGGCATTATCCTCTTGCAGTGGTTATCTCGGTGAGCTTCTGCGTCTGGCTTACAGGTGCATTCATTCACCAATTGCTCCTGCACTAACCAGCTCTTCGTTCTTGCCACTGAGATGTTAGATTACAGGTATCCCACTTTGTGTGAACATACAACCGAGGTTCGAATTTAACGGGTGCTGATTTTCTCTAAAGTTCTTTAAAAATCAAACCGATAGAAGATGGCATGGAACTTTATGATTCCGATGAGACATATCCGCATGGGCGTCGAATCAGTCATTGATGAAGACCCGAGAGTCCTGACACTCTTTGATGCTTTGGTGATTCGATCACGCACGGAAATTACTTGAAAACAAGAAACCGGCCAAAACCGGTAAATATATAAAAACATGAGAGGGAATGAAGCCAATGTTCACGGAATTGTTGAGGTTGTTTGCTGCTGAGGTAATCATGGTTGCATTAATAATGGGAACACTTACACTTATTTACGGTAAAAATAGACCATCTGCACGATTTCAAATACTCATACCTGTCTTTTTCCTTCTCCCCTTTCTTTTTTTTATAATGGGTCATTATGGCACCCATAATTATCCGATCATGGGGTCTATTTTGGTTTCCGGGTATATAGTAATCACCGTTACGTATGTTATTCTCTCAAATCGTTTCATTCGCCCCCTCGACAGAAGTATTTCTGCATTAACCATGAGCGCTCAGCATGTGCATGCCGCATCAGATCACATTTTCAGAAACAGTATATCCCTCGTATCAAGTACCCGTGATCAAATGTTAAAAATTGAAGATATGGTTGCATCCACATCAAAACTCTCTGAAACAACACGCCACAATGCAGATAACACTCATGAAGCGAAAGTCATTATGGAACGGGCGCAGAAAATTATTGAAAAAGTGAGCATGCATATGGATGATATGTCATCGGCAATCGAAGAAATAAGTGCAATGAGCGAGGAAACTGGAAAAATCATGAAGACGATAGATGAAATTGCTTTCCAGACTAACATGCTCGCCCTTAACGCAGCTGTCGAGGCCGCCAGTGCCGGTGAGGCCGGTTCCGGATTTGCCGTCGTTGCCGATGAAGTACGGACGCTTGCAACAAGGTCCGCAAAAGCTGCAGGAACAACAAATGATTTAATCGAAAAGACCCGAAACGCAATTAAAAAAGGGGCGGCACTCACTCAGGCTACCCAGGATGCTTACTGTGAAAACATGACGGTAACTGAGAAAATCGGCGAACTTATAGCTGAAATTGAGATATCATCCCAGGATCAGGCGGACAACGTCGAAATAATGAACGAAGCAATGATAGAAATCAATCATTACTTAAAAGACAACGGATCAAATGCCGAAATATCCGCCTCGGCAGCAGAGAAGATGAATAGTGAAGCTAAGGAGATGAATGACAATGTACAGGAATTGATTACCATTGCCGGCGCCAAAAGGACGAATGCTCTCGCACACAACAGAGAATAATTACAAAATATCCTGTTTGATTGATTTCTGAAATATAATCTGCATGAAAGCGGCTTGTACATAGCCGCTTTTAATTTTTTACAGCATCTGCATAGATTTCATTACTCTCTGAACCCCGTCCAGAGTGCTTTGCGCAATCAGCTTCCCGGCATACGTTTCTGACTCAGCTATTGTCATGTTCGATATTGACCGCTGGACAGATGGTATGAATTGCGGATCAATACTTAGCGTCCGTATACCTATACCGAGAAGAAAGGGAATATATCCGAGTTCATGTGCCATTTCACCGCATACAGAGATATCTTTCCCTTTGTTGAGTATTGATTGTGCCACTCGCGCCAGACTTCTCAAGACCGAAGGGTGATATGGTTGGTAGTATTGGGAGACCTTCTCATTCGTACGATCCACAGCAAGCATATATTGAATGAAGTCATTTGTACCTATCGAAAAGAAATCCGCTTCCGCAGCAACATCGTCAATAATCTCAATTAACGACGGCAATTCAATGAGGATTCCCACCGACGGATGATTGCAATGAGGCAGGTTCAATCGGTCAAGCCGATTGATACAATCCCCAATGATTTGTTTCGCCTCTCTGAATTCATCCAGTGATGAAACGAGAGGGAACATAATTCTGACGTTCTTGGAATCGCCTCCCGCTCTGAGAATCGCTCGCAGCTGTTGCTCAAAAATATCCCTGTTGTGCATGGTAAATCGAATGGACCGTAGTCCAAGCTGTGGATTTGCTTCCATGGGGGCATCCGAATACGGAAGAATCTTGTCACCGGCAAGATCAAGCGTTCGGATGGTAACTATCTTTCCTGCCATTTCATCGAATACACGTTTATAGATCAGGTACTGTTCTTCCTCTGAAGGAAAGTAAGTACGAACAAGAAAAGGAAATTCCGTTCGGTAGAGCCCCACCCCTTCCGCTTTCAGATCCCGGGCAAGGCTCAACTCACTGAGCAGATTGATGTTTGCCAGGAGCTGAACCGGGGTCCCCTCCTTTGTTCGAGTGGTTTCCGTCACCGAATCCATCAGGTATGTTAATGATTTTTTTGCTTTATTTCGAGTCTCGAATTGCCTGATAATCTTTTCAGACGGACATACATAAATGTTTCCGATATCGGCATCCACAAGCACCGGGGTATCCTCCGGAAGGTTCAGCAGTTCCGGCCTGTCGGCTATCACGAGTGGAATATGTAATGACCGTGCAATAATTGATACGTGTGATGTAACACCGCCACTGACAAGAATTATACCTTTCACATCTTCCGCTGCCAGTTTGAGAACATCTGATGGATATAAGTCGGGAGCAATGACAATGCGGCCTGGTTGAAGTGTCCCTTCTCTCACTTCTTTCTGACGAAGGTTTTTGAGGATACGGTTTGCCAGATCTTCTATATCGACAACTTTTTCCCGCATATAGGCATGGGAACTCGAAGAAAAGATGGAAATATAATATTGTGCTACCGACCTGACCGCGGCAGAGGGCGACATCCCGTCTGCTATACGAGCCGTGATTTTATTAATGAAGCTCTCATCTTTCAATATCATAAAGTGAGCAGTGAAAATCAACGATGCGCTCTCTGGAAGACGTTTTGAAACTCTCCTTTGAAGCTCCTGCAGTTGTTCGATGGTTTTGTGAATTGCACGATTGAAGTCATCAGCGGTTCCGCCGGGATCTGAACTGGAATCATCGGTAAGATAACGACCGTATTTTTTACCAAAAACGTTAGAAGGTGCATACGCATAACCTTCGACAGCACTTTTACCTTTGACGAACCGTAAGATTTCGATGATATCCGCTTTAGAAAGTTTAACCGCTTCTCGTTCCAGATTCATAAGAAGACGGGCATTTTCGATCGCCCCGGCAAGTTGTGAAGCAATGGCTCGCAGCGCCATCACGTCCATTTCACTAAAGTAGTCAATCTTCTCATGCTGAACCACAAGGACCCCTATTTTTTCAACACCTCTTTGTATCGGAACGGCGAGAAACGACTCGAAGCGATCTTCATCCGCTTCCTCAAAATATTTAAACCGGGGATTTCGACTTCCCGATCCTTCTCGAATCGGCTGAAGTCGCTCCATAACAGTCCCGACGAGACCTTCGCCCAGCTTCATTCGTATTTTCCCAACTGCAGCAGGATTTAAGCCGAGGGTCGCTTTCAATACGAGCTCATTCGGTCGATCCTCGTACAGATAAATGGAACATACATCTGCATCAAGATGTCTGGAAACAACTTCAACAGTTCGGTGAAGAAAATGTTCAATATTTTCACTTCCCGTTAATAGTGTCGCAAGTTCACTGATATCATACAGCAGATTAAAATGATTACGCTTGTCTCTTTTATTCATAGTGTTCTTTTCACCTTCGGATATAACCACAATGCCGATATGCATAGCTATCATACCAAATGTATCTTCCGAAAGAAACCTGTCGTTTCCTTTACGGCCCTTGCTGGCATAACATTTAAGTGCCATTGATTCCGAATAATATTGAGGAATCAATCACCGGGAGAGATGCGGTATATGTTTATACATGAACGGAAATATTTTTTAAGAATTGTGTGAATAACATCAGATGGTCTTATAAGGGAAATGCTGCTTATTCTTTTAAATTATTTTTGATAAAAAGCAATGAGGCAGGTTGCCACAATTCATGATCAACCTGCCTTCCTAGAGAGTCGTTTCGTTATTGCACTTCACGAATATCCATTATCCAGCCTTTTGCCGAAAAAACGTCATTCCTCCATTGTAAGGATCGTTACAGGCACCGACGCTTTGCTTTTAAAATGCTCTGCATCTTCGTGAGATCCGATTCCTCTTCCGACATGCATGGGAATCGCCATCTCTGGCGACAGGGCTGAGGCCGCATCAAGAGCTTCTTCTGCCGTCATCACATAGATACCGCTCACAGGCAATAACGCAACATCAGCCTCAATAGATTCCATCTCTGGAATAAAATCGGAGTCACCGGTATGATAGATTCGCTTTCCTTCAACGGTAATCACATATCCCACGTATCCTGCTTCGCGTGGATGAAAATGGACCCCGGGGCTCCTATATTTATTAATGTTGTACGCAGGGACAACGCGTATAGGAACTCCTTTCACGGTCACTTCATCTCCCGGCTTTACGACTCGTATATCCCCCGAAAGCAATTTCGCAGCAGCTTCGACCGTTACAATGACCG
>CAZCGI010000027.1:1755-5772 GCA_964498145.1 uncultured Syntrophaceae bacterium | reverse complement strand
AGTGATCACCATGATCATGGGTAATCAGGATCAGATCAGCTTTCGAAGGATTCCGCAATTGCCAGGGGTCAATGTAAATAATCAGACCCTCTCCCTCAATCCTAAAGCTGTCGTGTCCCAGCCAGTGAATATTTGAGACCATATCAGTCACCTCCTTTTAAACATCTGAGTCGGCACTGTTGCCTCGTTTTTGGCGCCTTTCCCGTTACCGAAATCTGATGCTTTTTGGGAAACATCACCAGGAATCAACCCTCAGTAGGGAAAAATCCGAAAATGCTCTGGTTTTGTAATATCATTGTATGAGCCTATTAAAACACTTTTCGCATTGTCAGCGGTGAGGCACCGTTACCATCCCGACGGTTTTTGATTTAAAGACCGACGTTATGGTGGAATCGTCAGAACCTGTTTTATAAAAAAAGCGGCTAAGTGCCGCTTTTAGACCACGTCACACCATGCACAGGTTCTTAAAATTGACTCTCATTCCGAATATTCTCTACCGATGTAAAATGTTTGAACGGCGAGGCTTACGCAAGAGATGCTGTGTTAAAATCCCTTATGTCATCAGTACCGCTTTCGCTGAATTCATTGAATTACAATGATACCCGGATAGATCCCAGAGAGCAAAATTACCGCCTTCTCTTCTTGTGCTTATGTTTTCTGATTTTCTTTCTTTTTTTCTTTTTATCGTTTGCCATATTTTTTCAATAAAACCTCCGAACATTCCATTATCTTATCAATAAATACATAATCTGCTTTTATACACGCTTTATCTTGTAATTGCAAGGCATCACGTTAAACCTGCACTTAATTTATATAATTACAATCCATTGCTGTTATGGCAGCGTTTTTTCTCGCTCGGGTTCAACATTCCCGCAGTAACGCCTCCGACAAGGGAAATGAAGCAGTGATGCCCGTCAACCATCGTGATCATCTCCACCAATGCATCAATATCCTGCACACCGCCAGGAACCACAACAGTTTGCTTTCATGGACGATATGAACGGTAATCCGAACACTGCCCGTGTTAGACGTCTCTTTCACGAAAGCTCTTCACACACCGCATCAAGAAGAGGACCTTCAAAGAGACACAGATGTATTGTTGTAAGAGATGAGTCAGGATATTTTTCAAAATAATCCTTAACGGCCTTTACGTATGATCGGGCACATATATCATGAGGAACCGAAAAAATACGTGAACTGATACCGGGAAAGGACAGAGAACTCCAGCCTTTTTCATGGGCTAGACCAAAAGCAGACATCAGAGCATTAACCAGTTTCAATTCCTCTTCACCCTCACCCATCCGGGGTCCCACCGCATGAATGACTCCTTTGAAAGGAAGTTCCCCTGCCGTTGTTACGACCGCACCTCCGACCGGTACAGCCCCCTGCCGTCCGATAATCTCATTGCCCTCATCCACCAGGCACCGCCCTGCCCGCTTTGCAATTGCGGCGGCGACACCACCTCCGTGAGCCAGCATTCCGTTCGCTGCATTAACGATACAATCAACCGGTTCTGCCAGAAGATCATGGACAACGACACAGAACTCCCGGCTTCCTGGATATTCAATTTGTTTGATTACGGTACCGGCCATTATTTACCTCCTGATTACCCCCTACTATGCAGTGATCTGTATACCATATATCATCTTTCTGCACCAACATCCTCTCTGTCTTTTTCACATCCAAACTCCACGGAGTATTGACTCCGGGGGTATGACAAAGTCGTGACAACCTATTGCCATCATGTAATGGAAATTGGAGCATATTGCCTTTCTACTTGCCTTTAAAAGTCGGATATATTGAACTTTTCCTATGAAGATACGGTTGTTTTCTGTGTTACATAATGCTATAGAACAAAAAGCTTTGCTTGGGGGGATAATTTTCTTACACAATGAACGAGCGCAGAATAACGAAAAAAAGGTTCCTCATCATTGCCGCCGTCGCCATTCTATTTCTTTTCATTGTATTCTCCATACTCGGTTTTGCCACCCAACGGGTAGTTCTTCTATTAACCCCACCCCATAATATCGGCAACTCATCTGAATACAACATCACTGCCAGAATGGAAACTGCAACGGTGTTTCCAACCAAAGATGACATGATCAAAAAAACTTGTATCGTAGAACGGGGTGACACCTTTCTCAATCTTCTCAGGGCTCAAAATATTGACACAAATGAAGCGTACGCCCTTCTCTCTGCTGTCAAGAAAGAATACGACCCCCGTGATCTCAAACCCGGTCAGGAAATTACAATGCTGTACGATCATCAGCCCGACGATGCACAAACAATGAGTTTTCGTGGGATCAGCCTTCGCATCGATGATCTTCGTGATATTATGGTCCTCAGAAATGACCGGAACGACTATGACATTAAAAAGACTCAGCGTCAGATCATCACACAATACGCACGTTCCGAAGGCATTATCCAATCATCGCTTTACGAAACCGCTCTTCAAGCGGGGTTGCCTCTTACGGTACTCATGGAAATGACCCGCCTCTTCTCATTCGATGTGGACTTTCAGAGAGATGTCCATCCGAACGATCAATTTGAAGTTATGTATGAAAAGCATTTTGACGAACGGGGTAATTTGATTTCCGAAGGACCTGTTTTATATGCTTCGCTCACTGTGCAGAACGCCGTTCTGCACGTTTACCGGCACGCCACACTTGATGGAGAAACGGATTACTTCGACGAAGACGGACGGACAGTCCGAAAGACTCTGCTGAAAACGCCGATTGATGGAGCCAGGCTGACATCCCGCTATGGCATGCGTCGACATCCCGTCAAGGGCTACAGTGCAATGCATAAAGGGCTTGATTTCGCTGCTTCGACGGGTACTCCGATTATGGCCTCGGGAGATGGAACCGTCGTTGTCGCAGGAAGAAAGGGAACGTACGGGAGATATATCCGGATCAGACACGCCAACCAATACTCAACAGCGTACGCACACCTCAGCGCCTATGCAAAAGGATTGAAAAGAAATAAGCGGGTGAATCAAGGCGATATTATCGGCTACGTCGGTTCCACTGGCATGGCTACCGGCCCACACCTTCATTATGAAGTACATTATCGAGGACAACAAATCAATCCGGCAAAAGTAAAATTTCCACCAGGACGGACACTCACGGGAAAAGAACGTGAACTTTTTTTGACGACTAAGGAAAATCTCGATAAACTCTTTGCAGATCTCGGCACGGGAACATTCATTGCCAAGGGTCGATAACGATCCGTCGAGCTGCACTCCCACCGCACCCACTATTTCTCAATACCAAAACAGCATGCTGAATGATAATGACGTGGTGCCTTGCGCCCCTGCGTACCCTTCTGTTAATTTGTGTCGTTTCCACATCATTGTTACCTTAACGTAAGCACATGTTGATTATACTACTCAGAATCTTCACTGTCGTACATCCTGACTTTTTGAACGATCAAAAAGAAAAAGACTTTTTGAAAAGCATCGTGACATGGTATGTTGCAATCTGTAACATCATTAATTTTATCCATTTCTAATGTGTTAAAGTAGAGATGGGACCACGAATGGATACGACATGAAAATTATCGATCTTCGAAGCGACACGGTTACCATGCCCACCAATGCAATGAGGGAGGCCATATTCAAGGCTGAACTCGGTGATGATGTTTTTGGTGAAGACCCGACAACGATCCGCCTCGAGCAGATGGCAGCGGAGCGTCTCGGGAAAGAGGCCGCCCTCCTTGTCTCAAGCGGCACGATGGCAAATCTTGTTAGTCTTCTCACCCACTGTCAGAGGGGTGATGAAGTGATCCTGGGGAATATGTCTCATACATATTTGTATGAAGCGGGGGGAATAGCTGCACTCGGAAGCATACATCCTCGAACCGTTCCCAACGAACCCGATGGAACCATGCTGCTCAATGAAATCGAAACAGCCATACGCTCTGACAACGTCCACTTTCCAAGAACTCGCCTGATATGTCTTGAAAATACCCATAATCTCTGTAACGGTGCACCTCTCACTCCAGAGTACATTACGTCAG
>CAZCGI010000027.1:0-1745 GCA_964498145.1 uncultured Syntrophaceae bacterium | reverse complement strand
CGCTAGCGCAAAGACACGACATAATGATTCACGTTGACGGTGCCCGTATATTCAACGCATCCGTTTCACTCGGTGTTGACGTACGAGAACTCACCCGTCACGCAGATTCGGTCAGCTTTTGCCTGTCGAAAGGACTTGCCGCTCCGGTTGGATCTCTCGTCTGTGGATCGGGGCACTTCATCTCCGAAGCACGACGAACGCGAAAACTACTGGGAGGCGGAATGAGACAGTGCGGAATCATTGCAGCAGCTGGAATCGTGGCTCTCGAAGAAATGATCGAACGAATAGAAGAAGACCACCGGAATGCATATCGTCTCGCTAATGGAATCGTTCACATACCGGGATTGTCAATAAATCCCGATGATGTTAAGACAAATATTATTTTTTTTCATATTACCACCGATCGGTGTACCGACGTTCAACTGCTTCAACGACTCGAACAAAAAAATATCAAAATTCTTCACATGGGACATTCTCAATTCAGAATGGTTACACATTTTGGTATCAGTGAAAGTGATTGTGATCAAACGCTGGCGGCACTCACTGATGTAATGCAAGAACTTTCAAATCAATAATCTCTTAAACAATAAAACAAAACACACAACATTGAACAACCTCGTTCCCATTATAGAGAAATATGCGATAAGGCAAAATCAAGACTTGTCGACTAATGAAAGAGCGTTCTTCTCATATATCCACATATTATCGTAATCTTGCCCGAATAGAGCTGTGCTATTTTTTGAAAGCTGAGTAAAGGATCGGTTGAGCGTTTAAACCGATGCTTTTTAAAAATAAAATCGCTCGACGAAAGCATTTAATTTGATGTTATAAATAATATGAAATAAGTTCCTTGAGCAATAGTCGGTGTAACCGAATTATGTATAACAAAGTGATTCGGCAATATTATTTGGCCCCATTTAAACTCCCCGGTTCACCATGTCATAGCAATGTATACGTTCCCGACACCTAACAGATTTTTCAATATATAATGTAGATGAGTATACGAATTGAATGAAAATCACCTGCGTTAATGTTTCCTGTCATACCATTCGGTAGTTCCCAAAGCCCCACACATACCTTCCGGTAGTTCGACCACGCAATCTGCACCAATTCCTATCAACAAATATGCCGTTTATTCGGGATCATACCATATCCTTTCATGCTGGCATCGATATTGCTCAATTAAACTGTAAATCAAATATTATATTTTAAGATAGTGTTTTTACTAATACGGTCAACCGTGTCGATCACAAACCTAACAGGCACTTTGATCATTAAATGGCGAGCGTAGAGGGAATAATGGTCTTATATGGACGCATAAAAACAACAAATACCATGAAAGGTGACATAAGAGGATGTCAGTTGAAAAGTCTACCATGCGCTCAGCCGAAATATGTGCCAAAACTGAGCCCCGTGTCTCACTGGGTAAAAAGAAAGAAAGCAAATCGGGATATTCAACAAAAGCTTTCAGTTTTACTATGCAGGGTGCTATGGCCATCATTATAGTAGACGGCCTCTCCAGATTTTCTGAAGATCCCGTATGGGCACTTACATGTATTGCTCTGGGAATCCCGATACTTATGCTCGGCGTGTATGAACTATTCAGAATAACGAAAACCATCAAAAGCCGTTGAATAAATACCACAATGAGATGGTTATCGTGATGAGGACAATTGTTCTGTCTGTTAGACTTGCGTTTGGGATCTGTAGGCCCATATTTGCTCATTTTAGGTTAATTATTGAAA
>CAZCGI010000026.1:9070-12126 GCA_964498145.1 uncultured Syntrophaceae bacterium | reverse complement strand
AAAAAACATGGTCCTTATTCCCGCTGGAGAATTTATTATGGGAGGTGAAGAAGCAAAAAATGAAACACCTCCGCACAAGGTATATCTGGACGCATACTACATCGGTAAATACGAGGTAACGTTCGAAGAGTACGAAATGTATTGCCGGGAGACTGGATATAATCTTCCTGTCGATTCTCGAATTCTTCTTCAACCCGATCCATCAATGATCGGTCCGAAAATGCCCGTCATCAATGTCGCTCGTGAAGAAGCTGAGTGGTACTGTCAATGGTTGAACAAAAAGACGGGAAGGACATACAGACTCCCCACCGAGGCAGAATGGGAGAAAGCAGCCCGAGGCGGTTTAATTGAAAAGGAATATCCATGGGGTGATGAAGATCCATGGGCAAACCGTATCTATCGTGCCAACTACGGCCCGGGGCTTAATCAGGACTTCGTCTGGAAAAAAGACGGCTATGCATACACTGCACCAGTGGGAACGTATCCGCCCAACGGTTACGGCCTGCACGATATGTCAGGAAATGTGTGGGAGTGGTGTCAGGATTGGTATGATTTGGAATACTATGAAAAAAGTCCCTACAAAAATCCTACGGGACCAGACACGGGTTTCAGGGGTGTCATCCGTGGAGGATGCTACAGCAGCAAAGCAGAACACTTACGATGCGCCACAAGGATTCCTCTCAGCCCGGGCACCTTTGATCAACTGGTGGGCTTTCGCATAGCGGGGACTCCATAACACAAATCGTTTTATCAATAGAACTTGTAATTTTGCTCATATTCTGCTATTTATTCGTGATTTTGTAAAATAGTGGTATCAAATACACACCGTCATGTGATACCTCCTTATTTCTAAAATAATTTATTGTAGGATACATACAGATAAAATTTGCCGATGAGAGGATAAAACCGATGGTGCGACGAAGTGGAATATTTCTTCTGGTCTTTCTTCTAACGACACTTGTATTCTTTATTTCGGCAGGCGCAGCCGACAAAAATACTGTTAAGGATATTATTGAAGAAATAGAGAACTCCATGATCCTCATACCTACAGGCGAATTCACCATGGGAGGGACCATGGCACGAAACGAAGACCCTCCCCACAAGGTTTACCTTGATGCCTATTACATCGGTAAATATGAGGTAACGTTCGAAGAATATGAAGTGTTCTGCGTAGAAACGGGGCATAACCTGCCCTGTGACCGACGTTACGGCATACAACCCGATGAACGCATGCGGGGACCGAACATGCCCGTCATGAACGTTTCGAGGGATGATGCGGAAGCATATTGCGCGTGGCTTTCAACTAAAACGGGAAAGTGCTACCGGTTGCCCACGGAGGCGGAATGGGAAAGGGCCGCCCGGGGCGGACTTGAGGGGAAAGATTATCCCTGGGGCAATGAAGCACCCGATGAGGGCGGTATCTACCGGGCAAACTTCGGCCCCGGACTTGATCCTTACATATGGAAAAAGGACGGCCACGTTTACACGGCGCCCGTCGGTTCCTATCACCCTAACGGATACGGTCTCAATGACATGGTGGGCAACCTCTGGGAGTGGTGCCGGGACGGTTACGACAGGGACTATTACCGCAACAGCCCGTACAAAAATCCACAGGGACCGGACCGGAATGGAAAAGACGGCATAATTCGTGGCGGCAGCTATGCCAATGGACCGAAAGAACTCCGATGCGCTTACCGCTACAGCACCTACCCCACGAACTCCAATTTTCTAACAGGATTCCGCATTGCCAGATCTCCATAAGCGACTCCCATATGCATTCAAGTGGTTCTCCGTGAAGTTCTTATTGGCTGACACGTTCAGGAAAGATCAGTAAAACGGATATTCATATGACCGGCGTGATGCTTCATGATGGGAATTCATTAGAATCAGGTTGCGCTGCCATCTCGCCAGGCCGACCAATTAAGGTATTTCCTTTCAATCAAAAAAGAGAGGCATGTCCTTCATGCGACATGCCTCTCACTATTATGTGTTTTTAAATTAATTCTTATTTAACGATCGGTGATGTCGTCGGCAATATAACCTTGCCGAAGTGGGTGTTCAGGGCTACCGCACCGACAAGGTAGATTCCGATCCAGCCTGCAACAAACAGAGTCCAGGCGGCAACCTGGGCAAACATAGCCCTGTTAATATTGAGTTTCATGTCGAGGCAAACGATACACGCCAGCGCAATATCGATCAGAACGACGGCAATGAAAAGAATTTTCGGGCTTTTGAGATAACCAGGCGTCATCATGCACAGGAAGGCAAGACCTGCCAACCATCCCCATCCCTCGATTCTTCCGTCCATGGGAAGCCCGGCCTTGGAGAGACCATATTTTGTCGCAAGACTGAGGGCGGTAACAAACATGAAGAAAGCGGCAAAGAATGTAAAGACGTTACCGCCGATAATATTATGATCTTTCAATTCGATAACACCGGCAACGATCTGGCAGATACCGCCGCCGACCATCCAGCACGCCAGAAGCGGAAGGGCGTCATGAGTAACCTTACCGGTAAGTAACGCGAAAAACGTAAAACAAGCCATTGCAAGAGCACCCAGACCGCAGGGGCCCGGACTAGCGAATGAGTGTTCGTGTGCCATAAAGTGTTCCTCCTTTTTTATTCACTTTCGAAAAGCTGCACGTATTTTACAACAGTTATCCTACTATTCCACTATAAATCCCTGATTTTACACCTCCTTTCTTTTTAGATTTTTCGATATTTATGGTTTGATAAGGATAGGTAAGTTATGGTGTAGCCCCCTGCGTTGTTTCGTTAACTCCCCTTACCAACGAGAGAGAACTTAACGCGATTTTAAGTTTTATTAACAGATTAGTCTTTTTCTTGTCAAGGGAAAATAACTGATTTTTCTCTGATCGATATTAACAAATCACTTTTCTTAACAAAACAACCCGATCTATTATCTAATAAAAAGTACCAATAGTGCACACTAAATCAACGAAAGGCTACTGCACACGTAACCAGCTATTATGAAATATGCCTGATTAGTTTTTCCAGTTATAAAGTAAAATGATAACAAAACCGATAAACCACAG
>CAZCGI010000026.1:0-9032 GCA_964498145.1 uncultured Syntrophaceae bacterium | reverse complement strand
CTGCTCCCCATTTTTTTCTTATCAATAAAAGGATTTCTTGTTTCCTGTCAAGCAAATTAGCATAGTATCGCAAAGCATCCATCAGTCACATTCGAACAAGAGATGAGATCTTCTTGCCTTATGGTCAGATTGGCAGGTCTTCACGGCAAAATAAAAAGCCCAGGTTTATACCTGGGCTTTTAAAGTTAATGGAAATCAAAAACGCTATTTCCCGTTTTGCATACCTCCCTCCCAGTCGTACCCCCACAGAGCGCTGTTTGAAGGCATCTTGTAATCCCTTCTCTCTTTGTATGAGGGATACCTTCTGGTTTCGCCTTCTCTGGCCTCGAAGTTGACGGGGAACTTCGGTGGCAGCATGCCATTCGCATGGGCCTCTTTTTCAAGCCATTCACGATCATCCGGATGGGCGATCGAAATCAGCGAAGCCGCTCTTTCGTATCCATTGAGACCTCTCAGGTTAACGATACCATATTCAGTGCAGATATAATTCGAAAGCTGAGCGGGCACGTCAACGGATGAACCTTCCGGCAGGAAGGGCACGATTCGCGACGTTCCGTGTTTACTTCGAGCCGTCATGCTCGCCACACCACGTCCGCCTCTTGACTGGGCGCAGAAGCTGACGAACTGGAAGTATCCACCAGAACTCGAAATGGGCCGCTTCTCATAGAAACCGGTGCTCTGCTGACCGAGGAGGTCAACGGCAACGCAGTTATCGATAGCGATCATGTTATCGATTCTGGTCAGAACATTAAAGTTGTTCGTATAATCGATATCATAGACAGCCAGGTTCTGATTCCGGTGAATTGAATCATAGTACCACTTCTTGTCAACAGGGAAGGCGAATGTCCAGACGCTCTTGCCCCTGTCAAGGCTCTTGTATCTGTTGGTCACCTGGCCGGACTCAATTATATTCAGGAGGCCGAAATTGAGCATTTCGGTATGAATACCGAGATCTTTGAGACCGGCATCGGCCATGGCGGTGACACAGGCCGACGGCAACGAACCGATACCGAGCTGAATGATGTCCCGATCCTGCATAATTGAAAGAACATTCTTGGCAATTGCCAGTTCTTCGGGTTTTGGCTTAATGGCTTTTTCATTCATTTGAGGCCATGCCCATCGTTCCGTATCGACCTCGACCCAGTATTCAACATCATCAATATTGATGGTATTGAACCGTCCACCTTCGGCCCAGGGATAATCATCGCGGACTTCAACAACAAGGTTCCTCGCTGTCTGACGGAAGATATTACAATTATTGGTTCCGTATGACCAGTTAAAGAAACCAAACTCATCAGGCGCTGTTGCGGCATTGAACCACCAGTCGATACCTCGTTTGTCCTTCACACGATTGGCGAACCGATAATGGTGCCACCACATGCCCATTGTCCAACCCCACTGTGCCCAACTCGTCACACCATTAACATCTCTTGCTTTTCGATTCCAGGGGAAGAAAAAGTACTCATGGAAACAATGGTGCTCTTGTTTCGGATCAACTTCCTGAAACTCCGGATGTGGATAGAACATCGCGTAGTTCCAAAACTCGATGTTGTTCAAATCGCCTGCCCCAGCCCCCAACCTCTGAGACACTTCGTAAGCCAGTACGGTTGAATCTCCGCCAACACTTCCGATATTAATCCAATCACTGGGCTTGATCATGTCGATAATCTGCTGAGGCGTTCTCTTCTTGTCCCTAATTTTCTGTTGAATCGGTGTCGTCATGTAATCCCTCCTTAAATATTCATTAATTGAATGACACTTCCCATTTTAGGACTTAATAAAAAGTATTATTCGCCTTCATCCCCCCTTTCTTTATTTTTTATTGAAAACACATGAAGCGGGAACAGTCGTCTATTATTCATGCCCATCAATACCATCACGGCATGGATTAGAACATAGACACCCTTCATGTCCGTTTCAGGTATGAAAGGATTGCTCCGATGTCCTCGAATACATTCTTATTATGCATCAAGTACGTTGAATCGAAATATTTCGAACGTAATGGATATAAGTAGTTGATTTTGAAGTGTGATTTTTTCCGGGGGATACGATATTTATTATGAAATCAAGGCTAGAATATTCGGTCGGATAGCAATTGGAAGGGTCGGTGCCGACAAACTTGAGGTCATGGCATCAATTAGAGGAATGGATCAGTCACTGAGTTGACTTACACTGGCAGAAGCTAAGAGAATTGGTTTCTCCGACAATAATTCAGAAGACGTAACATTCGTCCCTGAAGCTCATGAATGTATAGTATTATCATTTTTATAAACACCATTATCATGAGAGTCAATCACAGGAAACCTTAATGGAATTTTACAATACTGTACGTTAACTATAATGAATTGTGCAGAATTCGCTCGAGTTAAAGAGACACAGGAGCAAAAGCATCAACAACATGAAGTTGCCTATTCGAAATCTCATTCTCCATACAGGGTCATAATTCTGAACGTATTTTCAAAGAACAATTAATTATGAAATTAGTTCGATATTACGCAAAGCGGACGGTTTTATTCTCGCTATTGCTTATACTCCTAATATTGCACTCGGCTTATGCTTCGGGGTAAATCTCAATCTCTGGACGCCGCTCAATTAAATTTTTCGGGATATTCGGATAGCAGAATCTGTCTGAGTTTGAAAATACACTCGAAAGCCCTGCCCCTATTTAAACAGGCTATCCGGAATCTCAGATCTTCTACTATATTGTCATGTTGAAACGCTCGGCTCATTGACAACGAATGCCGAAGGCATTCCATGAAACGTTTAAACTGCCTTTTAAGCATGTATCCTCATGGATGATTCATGGAGCGCTAAAACACAAAGGGTATAGTTAGGTACAATATATTGTCTACTGTGTCAATACTAATTTGAAGAAACGGAAGGCCTTTGATATCAAGCCGGCACTAAGGAAAAAAGAAAATTCACGAACATCAAACCAAGATGAGTCGATTACGATGACCTGCTGATCTGATGACATCATCATTCCTCTCATCACCTTGTATCATGGATGTCAAGACAAACTTGAGGTCAATGATTTATTGACTGCGTTTCGGCTTCTATGCAATGAATGGTCAACGGATAGATTGCCTCTGTGAATGTCTTTTTACGATTATATACAATTTTTATAGAGTTAGAGCGTTCGGATGTGAATCTAATGTAAAAAGCCCGGGGGCTACCCCCCGGGCTTTCGTATGTTTGGTCGCTTGAATGGAAAATACTATTTCCCGTTCTGCATATCGTCATCCCAGTCGTATCCCCACAGGGCGCTATTTGAAGGAAGCTTGTAATCCCTTCTCTCTTTGTATGAGGGGTACTTTCTGGTTTCGCCTTCTCTGACCTCGAAGTTGACCGGGAACTTCGGCGGTAAAAGGCCATTCTTGGCAGCTTCTTCGGTCAGCCACGCACGATCATCGGGATGGGCGATCGAAATCAGCGAGGCAGCCCGTTCGTAACCATTGAGGCCTCTCAGATTGACAATACCATACTCGGTGCAAACATAGTTTGCAAGCTGAGCAGGCACGTCGACAGACGAACCTTCCGGCAGGAAGGGCACGATTCTTGACGTTCCATGTTTGCTTCGAGACGTCATGCTCGCAACACCGCGCCCACCCTTCGACTGGGCACAGAAGCTGACGAACTGGAAGTATCCGCCGGAACTTGAAATGGGCCGCTTCTCATAGAAACCTGTGCTCTGCTGACCAAGGAGGTCAACGGCAACGCAGTTATCGATGGCAATCATGTTATCGATTCTGGTCAGGACGTTAAAGTTGTTCGTGTAATCGATATCATAGGCGGCCAGGTTCTGGTTCCGGTGAATTGAATCATAGTACCACTTCTTGTCCACGGGGAAGGCAAATGTCCAAACGCTCTTGCCCCTGTCAAGGCTCTTGTATCTGTTGGTTACCTGACCTGATTCAATCAGGTTGAGGAGACCGAAATTCAGCATTTCGGTATGAATACCGAGATCCTTGAGACCGGCGTCGGCCATGGCGGAAACACAGGCTGACGGCAACGATCCGATACCGAGCTGAACGATATCCCGATCCTGCATAATTGAAAGAACGTATTCGGCAATCTTTTTCTCTTCCGGTTTTGCCTGGATTGCCTTTTCGTTCAACTGAGGCCATGCAAACCGATCTGTGTCGACTTCGACCCAGTATTCAACATCATCGATATTGATGGTGTTGAATCGACCGCCTTCGGCCCAGGGATAATCATCGCGGACTTCTACAACAAGGTTTCTCGCTGTCTGACGATAAATATTACAGTTATTAACGCCATACGACCAGTTAAAGAAACCAAACTCATCAGGAGCTGTTGCAGAGTTGAACCACCAGTCGATGCCTCGTTTGTCCTTCACACGATTGGCAAACCGATAATGGTGCCACCACATACCCATTGTCCAACCCCACTGTGCCCAGCTCGTTACGCCATTGACGTCCCTTGCTTTGCGATTCCAGGGAAAGAAAAAGTACTCATGGAAACAATGATATTCCTGCTTGGGATCAATTTCCTGAAATTCTGGATGCGGATAGAACATAGCGTAGTTCCAGAATTCGATGTTGTTCAGATCACCAGGGCCAGGTCCCAATCTCTGAGCCAGTTCGTAAGCCAGTACGGTTGAATCTCCGCCAACGCTTCCGATATTAACCCAATCAGCGGGCTTAATCATGTCGATAATCTGCTGAGGTGTCCTTTTCTTGTCTCTGATTTTCTGTTGAATAGGTGTTGTCATTTAATCCCTCCTTGAACTGTAGATCGTAGTTCATTTTGAATTGGTATTTTCCTTGGAAAAGCCATTGCAAAGTAATTAATACTTTGCACATACTGCACATCTCCCTCTTTTTATCTCCTCCCTTCTCTATATTATTTTTTTAAGATTGCCGATCTCGCAAAATGTCAAAAAAATATGCTTATAATGATATCAAATAGTTATATCATGAATACAGGCAATACTCAGACAATATGCGAAGCCGCCAAATTTTATGATTTGATATTTGCCCCCTGAAAACCTCTGAAATCCACACTGTGGTTGAATTCTTATTCTCAATCGTTATTCTTGTCAAGGAAAATTTGGACGAAATATGTCGAAGTCCTAAACATTTCTTAAAATAATAACCACAATATGTTGTGGTTATTATTTTTTAACCACATCTTGTTGTGTTTTTTCTTTACAAACCTCAAATCTTTTACTATACATACAATACAGAAGATAGCATTATTATGAATAATCCGCATCGACGAACCGCTCGGAGGTTTATCTCGAATGAGACTTAAGAAACTGGAAATTGCCGGATTCAAATCGTTTAAAGATAAAACGCAGTTCCACTTTTCAAATGGAATCAGTGCAATCGTCGGCCCGAATGGGTGCGGGAAAAGCAATGTCGTCGATGCCATCCGATGGGTCATGGGAGAACAACGGGTCAAGTCGCTCCGCGGGAAAAAAATGGACGACGTCATCTTCAACGGCAGCGACGAGGCGGCACCGGTAGGAATGGCCGAAGTAACTATTATTCTTGAAAAGAATGGACGCCAATTCCCCGGTCAATATGCCGACTGCTCAGAGATCATGATATCGCGGCGTCTCTATCGCGAAGGCGATAGCGAATACTCCATCAACAAAGTGCCGTGCCGACTTTTGGATGTCCGTGAATTTTTTATGGATACAGGAATCGGTGCAAAGACTTACTCTATCGTCGAACAGGAGAACATCTCAAAGCTCATAGAAGCAAAACCGGAAGATATTCGGGAATTTATCGAAGAAGCAGCCGGCATTAAAAAATACAAGAGCAGACGCGAATCCGCCATGCGTAAAATGGATTCGACAAAACAGAACGTTGCTCGTCTGAAGGATGTTCTCAGTGAAGTCAAAACACATATGAATGCGACCTCCCGCCAGGCAAAGCGGGCGGAACGATACCGTGAACTGAAAAAAGACATCAAGGAAACAGAACTTGCCCTTTCGCTACAGGCCTATCTCGAACTCAGCCAGGAGGAAGATCGTCTCAAAAAAACAAGAGAGCTGATTAATCAGAATTCAATCGAGATCCAAACATCTTTATCGTCAATGGCAGCAGTTATAGAAAATCTCAAAGAAAAACTGGCGGAAAACGAAGAAATCATAAGACGGCTTCAGGAACGATTTTACAATTGCAAGAATGAAATAAACATCGGCGAGCAAAAAATCGATTTTCTCAAAGGGAAAATCAGCGATATCACAATACGGAAAAAGAAAAACCTCTCCGACATTGATACGTTTCAACAGAGAAAGGAATCGATGGAACGGGAGGTCACTAGCCTTCAAGGGCTGATTTCCGAAACGGAAACAAAGATAACCGAACTGAAAGATTTTATCAGCGGCAGCCAAGGGACTGTCGATTCATCGAGAACCATCGAGGCCGATCTTCTTGCGCAGCTCGAAAAGCAGAGATCCGAAAGTTTTTCTATCATAACGGAACATGCGCGGCTCAAGAATCTTATGGCCTCCCTCACCAAAGGAATCGACGACCTAAACAAGAAGCTGGATCGTGAGAACAGAGACTTACACGAGCAGTCGGAAAAACTCGAAGCAGCAAAAAAGGCTCGTTCGACGTCGGCAAGTGATCTTGAATCGGCAAAGAACAATATCGATCTATTAAAAGAACGGGAACGGATCACCCATCGACAAATCGAGGAAACCAGAAATAATCTTGAACTTATCGAGGAAACAATCGAACAGCTCAAGGGAGAAATCAGCTTCAAATCATCCCGTCTTGCCTCTCTAAAAGAGCTTAATGAGGGATATGAAGGGTGTAATAAAGGAACAAAATCGGTGTTGCAGGCACGACAAGAGGGAGCTCTTTCCCTTGAGGGCGTTCTTGGTCTGGTCGCCGATCACATTCGCGTTCCCAAGGAATACGAAGCAGCCGTTGAAGCAGTTCTTGGCGAAAAGCTGCAGTATGTAGTTGTAAAGAGCCACAACGATGGCATCGAGGCTATTGATTATCTAAAAAAACACTCGTCAGGCCGGGGGCATTTTGTCCCCCTGAATATACGGAATCACTTTGTACAGTCGAATATGCCGGAGAATCTGGGAGACGTCGTCAGGCTCGATCAGTTCATCGAGGTAAAAGAAAATTGCAGGGACATAGTCGAATCACTCATTGGAGATGTCTTGGTAATTCCTGATCTGACCATGGGTGTCAGTCTCTGGCAGCGAAATGGATTTGTCGGAACATTTGTCACCCGAGACGGTGATGTTATCAGTCCCAACGGTGTTCTGATGGGTGGAAGCGGATCGGGTAATGGCAATAGCCGCCTTCGAACAAATCGTGAAATCGACGAACTGGAACGAGAAATCGACCGGCTCTCCACTCCCCTTGAATGTGAAATTGACCGCAAACGGTCCGACAGCACTCTTCTTACCGAACTATCTGAAGAATACGATGAAATTCGATCTGAAATCCATGCCCTGGAACTCACCTTCAATAGCAGGAAAAAGGACGTTGAACGCTTTGAGGGAGAAATCTCCTGGCTGGAACAGCGGATCAATGTTCTCATGTACAATAAGGAAAACCTGGAACAGGAAAAACGGGACGCACATGAAAAAATTCGGCAAACCGAATACGATATAAACTCCTGCGCAGAGAAAGAACATGAGGCCACACAGGTCATTGCATCACTCCAGGAGCGATGGAGTGCGATAAAATCCGAACTGGAAGCGAAAGAAAAGAATCTGACAGAAAAGAAGATCCTTCTCTCATCTCTGGAAGAAAAAATAAATTCCCACACGGTGGCATCAACACGACTGCGCACGGCGATTGCCCACTTGACTGAGGAAATTGAAGCAACAATTCTCAATGCCGAACGGTCAGAGACGGAAGCCGCGACGATAACAGACACAATTCAATCTGAAGAAGAACGTCTGGAATATCTGTATCGGAATCATGATGCTATTGAAGAAGAACTCGCCCAGAAACGAGAGATGCAAAGTGAAAGAGACAAAGTTCTCAGGAATAAGGAAACAGAGGCCGGAGAGGAAAAGCGACATCTCGACACCCAAACAAAGGAACTGACAAAGATTGACATGGACATTCAACAGGTAAGTCTTCATATGGAAACCCTGAAACGAGGTTCTTTTGAAAAATTCCATGCCGATCTGACGGCTCTGGCCCCGAATTTTACCAAGCTTGACGAGCAGCAAGTGAAAGACATGAGGACAGACCTCGATAGGGACAGACAAAAAGTGGAAGACTTCGGTGAAGTAAACCTGCTGGCCCTTTCCGAATACGAAGAATTTAAAGAGCGATATGATTTTCTGACATCTCAGGTCGACGACCTCAACACTTCAATGGACACTCTCCAAAAGACCATCAATCGAATGAACCGGGTTTCGAAAAAACGGTTTTCCGAAACATTTGACTCTGTCAATCAATGTTTCCAGGTTGTCTATCCTCGCCTCTTTCCCGGCGGCAAGGGAGAACTGCGACTTACCGACGAATCTAATGTACTTGAATCGGGTGTTGATATCGACATCCAGGTTCCGGGCAAGAAAAAACAGAACATAACGCTTCTGTCGGGTGGAGAAAAGGCCTTGTCGGCAGTTGCGTTGATCTTTGCCATACTGATGCATAAGCCCTCGCCATTCCTCATCCTCGATGAAGTTGATGCAGCCCTCGACGATAGGAACGTTTCCCTGTTCAAGAACCTCATCAGGGAAATTTCAGAAAAGTCTCAAGTTATTTTTGTCACTCATAACAAGCGGACCATGGAAGTTGCCGACAACCTTTTCGGCATTACCATGGAAAAACGAGGCATCACAACCACCGTCGCAGTCAGCATGAACTAGCAGAATCAACTCGGCTTTCTTTTTATCTTTTTGATTATACAACAAACCCTATAACTATCCTCAGATCTTACCTTGACTGAAAATCTTCCAAGAAGTCGTATCTCCACAGGCCATATGCTGTATGCTGAAAGCCAACAGCTTATGGCTTTCACCTTTACATCCGAAGTCAAAAAAGGTAATAGAACCGAAAATAACAGAAACAATG
>CAZCGI010000025.1:0-12424 GCA_964498145.1 uncultured Syntrophaceae bacterium | reverse complement strand
CGTGCGTCAGTGCCTTCACCACGGAGGTGCTGGCATACCCGGTAATCGACTGCGCCGTCGATCCGGCTAAATCCCAGTTAATCGTATTGCCATTTCCGATGGTGGCACCGTTACTGAGCGTACCGAATGTGAGGGATATATCAGCAGGCGCCACTTCCGTCTGGTTGATTGCAATATCAATCGTATCGGCATTTGCCCATCCAGCAGCACTAAGAGCAAAGGTCAAATCAGCTCCGCCCTCTCCATCAAGATCGATAGCTATTTCATCATCGACTCCAACCGCACCGAGAGTAAACGACATATTGCTGTAACCACCGTCATTGTTTATGGTCCAGGTATTGGCATCAGCACCTCTTGTCAGCACGATATTGGCTGTTGTGTCCTTATACATCTGCCCCTGATTGTTTACCGTCAGTGTGGCGGTACCGCCCGATGTTACCGTCGGAGTTGCTGTCGAAGTATAAATATTGGCAAGATCACCATTGGAATCGAACACAAGTCCATAGGTGGTCTGGGCTGTCGCTTCACTATTGTCGAGATAGGTCCGACAACTCCAATAACCGTTCTCTTCCGTTTTTTGAAACGTCGCTTTCAATGTATGTGTTGCACCCTGCGAATCATAGACCGTCTGAGCCGCATTGAATGTCTCTCCCGTGGCTGTTTCTGAGTTGAGATTTGCCCCGATAGATACTTCAGTTGTCGCCGATGGTGCAGATTGTACATTGCTGAGGGAAAGGTCGGTTATCGTATTGGGATCGTTCGCCATGAGATTGTATCCCTGTACCTTCAATCCGTTCGTATCTACCAGATAGCCTTCACTATCGACGTGAAACGCACCGGCCCTCGTGTAGTAACAGCCCCCTTCATCATCTTGAACAATGAAAAAACCGTCGCCGTCAATGGAAAGATCGGTTGCGTTGGCTGTCGTCTCGAATGACCCCGATGAAAACTGTGTCGCCACATCGCTGATACCGACACCGCGACCAACCTGCATAAAGGTCGATGATCCACCGGTAATGCTCTGGCTCAAAATATCGGAAAAATAAATCTTCGATGATCTGAAACCCACAGTGTTGACATTGGCGATATTATTGCCGATGACATCCATCTGTTTTGAACTGGCAGTCAGACCGGAAATCCCTGCATACAATGAACTACCCATTATTCTTACCTCCCTGACTCATACTGTATTTTAAATTCTTTATATTTTCTTACGTATCACTGACGACGGAAACAACGTCTTCAAAGGGAACTTCTGTATCGCCGATTTGGATGTAGGTGCTGCCATCCTGGAAGTTGACAGCGGTAACCGTGCCGATAACATATTTATCAACACTGACGGAATCCCCCGCTGCATTGGTGGCCTCTATCTCGAATGTATACGATCCGTTTTCAACATCGCTGCAATCCCATGTAACCGAATTAATTCCCGCATCCTGGTATCCCAGGTCGATGGTTTTCACCAGACTGCCATCTGAGTCGTATATTGACACCGTTCCTTCAGAAATACTTTCTTCCAAACTGTAGACAATTTGTGCCGACGTTCCGTTGGTTTCGATAACATCTCCCTCTGCAGCAACATTTTTACCGATCAGGTTTATCGCTTCGATCTGGTTGGAAAGCAGTTGATTTGATGCAACCGTTTCAAGATTCGTATTCATATTACTTAACTGCTCGAGACTTGAAAACTGAGCAAGCTGCGCCGTAAAATCGGTACCGTCCATAGGGTTCAGCGGATCCTGATATTTCAACTGTGCAATGAGCATCTCAAAGAATTCTTCCTTCCCCAGAGTATTGTTTTGAACCAGGTCGATTGAACTGCTGTTGCTTGACACGGATGTTACACTGCTCATGATCTATCCTCCTAACTTTCCTTTACGCGAAGAGACTGATTTGCCCATCTGTCTGGGCCGATGTGTTCTGAGTATATTCTACGGCGGATATTCCATCAGGTGAGGATTCTTCGTCTCCTTCCCTCCTGCCGCCATGTCTTTTGTCCTGCCTGTTGTCAAATAATCTTCCGTCTCGATCAAATTGGAAACCATTCCCACCCATCCGATCATGAAGTGATACATCAATGGTTTCAGCTACCAAACCCTGAGTATTAAGAGCTGTTTTCAGCACGTCGGAATTCGATTGCAGCAACTGGCGTACATCATACTGATCTGCTCTGAGCATAACGTGCACCTTATTGTCTCTCACGATAAGATCAAGATCAATCGATCCGAGATGCGGCGGATTGAGTTCAATTTTCACGCGCCCGAACCCTTTTCCCAGTTTTGTCTGAACAGCTGTTGCCACCTGATTGATTATGTCCTGGGATTTAATGTTCGCATGTTCCTGGTTCTTGACGGTGACCATCGACTGTGCCTCGATCCGAGTCGCAGCAAAGTGTTTTCCTTCGGAAGCTCGATCGGTAATATTGACCTCACGGGGAAATTCTTTCATCTGCTGCTCATTACTGTTCAATCCGTCAAATTCGCCGGCACTGCGTGCGTTGTTCTCTCCCTGCCGGGCATTTTCCCGAACCATGTATTGCTGCTTCATTTTTCCCTGAGCTGTTTCGGTCCCCTGCTTCTGTTGTTCCTTCGATTGATCGTCGATTATCCGGCCAATTTCTGATTCACCGACTTTGTTACGCTGAGAATTTCTGTTATACATCTCTGTAATTTTCTGAGTTGCAGGAATTTCTGCCATGTTCCGCGATGTATTTTCTCCCGCCGAGGCATGACCTGTCGCGCCAGCTTGTTTGTGGGCATGCACAGCAGCAGACAGAACGTGTCGTGCCTTGTTGTGGATGTTTGTATTCTGCTTCCCAACAACCGCAATTTCCTCATTATCGGAAAGATTAACAACCGACGCTTCGGGATTATCTTTCTTACTATTGTTTTGTAGTGCCTCTCGATACCCTGAAGCTTTTCGTTCTTGCAGGGCCGGACGAACCGCATCGGCATCTTTTTCATCACCGCTCTTTGTTTTTGCTATCTGAGCAGTAGCCGCATTTTTATCAGTTTCCGAATTGACATTAATGAAATGAATTCCGGTCTTTCCGCCTGCCTTTTCATTAACGCCATTCTGCTGGTGATTTGTTGACGGCTGTAAATTAAGTCCCTCTTTCAAATTTGCCTGCCCGTTATATTGCAGTACAATAGTTTTCTCTTCTTCATTCTTGTTCTGGATTCCGCTCTTTGAAAATGCTGTTGTATTGACCGTGTCTTGTGTATTCTTATTGGTATTCTTATCAGAACCATCGGTATTAAATATTTCAGTTCCGTGAAATTTTGATTTTCCTACCCCATGAGAGATATGTCGTTTCCCTGTTCCGGCGGAGACAAGATTCTGACTGTCATTCTCGTTATCCGCGTCTGACCTTTCGGTACATGATAACGACTGTCGTTCTGATTTCTTCAAGTTGGATTTTCCACTGCCGGCGACTATATGTTTCAGAATCTGAGGGAATGGTGTCCCGATGCCTGCCCCGGTATCAATCCCTTCCTCGGAGATTTCATCCTTCTGTTTGCCTGTACTCTCTCCGTGTCGAAGCAAAGGTGTTTTTTCTGAGCCTTCGCTTGGTCCGACCATCATGTTCATCAGTGCATTCACAGATTCTTCACCGCCAGAATTTTTCATATACGTTAAGCAAAAGCTATGCCAAGCCTAAATCAAATATTATGTTATTAAATTACAACTAGTTAGCAGACAGTATTCATTATTGAACTCATAAAAAGGCAATTTTTGCCTGTTCCACAGTGGAATCATGAATTATTTGCCGACCCTTATTATCGTCTGTCGTGAATCTTGATGGACTCGCAAAAGTCAAATACTTGCCAAGGTCTCGCGAAAGCGGGGATCTAGTGATTACAGATAGTTATAGATTCCCGATCAGGTCGGGAATGACAAAACGAAAGAAGTTCAAACTTTTTACGGAACCGTCAATCTTTGTTTCAATGGAAAAGAGGGAATGGAAAGATTTGTTTTTCGTTTGAGGATTGTAAATCGGAAAGCCGAGTAACAAGATAGAAATTGGCTATTAGCGTCTCATTCACAATAACCGGTTCTGTTCTCAGATGGCAGTCGGCACATGGATACATGGAGACTTTATTCGGTTATCATAAATCGTCGACGAGTAACATTGACCTGTTTATCAACGTATCTTATATGCCATTAATAAGCCTGCATGAAGTGTTGTTTCAGTAGATAAGAGCGTCACCAATGTCTTTAGCTATTGACCACAAGTTGTTGTCATT
This sequence comes from uncultured Syntrophaceae bacterium, assembly GCA_964498145.1. Taxonomy (GTDB): domain Bacteria; phylum Desulfobacterota; class Syntrophia; order Syntrophales; family UBA6807; genus DSDU01. The sequence continues at coordinate 8,177 of CAZCGI010000025.1, read as the reverse complement.
TCGCCTAGACTCGGAGCATGAAACCTTGAACACATGGATCATCGTTGTTCATCCGGCGACGCTGCGGAGAGTTGTCGATCGGTTATTTCTTTCGTAATTTCCAGTGCACGCTCAGCTTTCATATGCTCCCAGACGGCACCGGCTTTTTTGCTCTTCATATTCATAATGATTGCCGCTGCAGTTTCATTATCCAGTCGTTCCAGCATGGAACCGGCATGTGCGGGCGGAAATGATTCATAAATTCTCGCCAGGTCCTTATATTTCTTGCCATCCACTTCCTTGATTGATTCGACAAGAATCGACAATCTTCCTTCCAATTCCCGTAACTGCTCTATTCGAGTAAGTATTTCCTGCTTCATAACGGTAAGCTGATGCTTTTCGTTTTTAATCTCGGTTTCGCGGCGGTCCAGCTCCTCCTGCCGTTTCATAAGAGACGCCAAAAGCTCTCGCTCTTTCAGTAAACGATCGACACAGACATCCCTGAGTTTCATATCTTCATCAGTTCTCCCTTGAGGCTCAGCAAATGCCGGACTGACGGATAAATACTTATCCACCACATCGGTTTTTACTACCAGTCCGCCGATCGCAATGATTTTTGCCAGGACAAAAGTAATAAGAACAATTTCACATACTATTATTATTTTTTTCAACGGCCGCCACCCTTATTCGCATTGATGATTCCCCGTTCATCCAGTTCTTTCCGTTCCCTCTTATGCATCTCTGATTTGTATGCTTCGAACTGGTGTTCACGTATGTTTTCTATTATCTTCCTCTCTTTAACAGCTTCGACCAGCACGTTTCTCTTCGCTTCCAGTTCATTTTCGACCTTTTTTACAACTTCGTTCTGCTTCTGTTCCTCTTCCTTTAAACGTCGAATATAAGAAGTATAAAGGGCGATGTCCGCCGGTCGTATTTCTCCTCTTCCAATCGTGTTAACATGATCCGTTACCTTCTTCCTGTCTTCCATCATGTGGTACAAGCGTTCCAGTTCATGATCAAGCCGACGTTTGATATCAGCGAATTCGCCAAGTGACTTTTCCTCGATCTGTTTTCTAAAATCTAACACCGATTGTAATCGAAAACGAAACATGCCGAAAAACCATTCTCCGCCAATAGCATCATCCGTGGTCAGGCTGCTGTCCGAACGACAATCTATTTGAGCGGTCATCGTGCATCTTTGTGAGGAATCCCTTTATACTTTTTACAAATCATTAGATGGCTTGTATATCATCCACTGAGTTGCTCCATCCCTAACTGAGTAAGGCAAAAAGTTGCTTCTTCGTCTCCTCGAAACTTACACTTTCATGAATATCCTGCTGCAGGAATGTATTGATCTTATCGATCATCCGGATGGCAAAGTCGATTCGTTCATTGCTTCCCTCGACATAAGCACCGATATTGATGAGATCTTCCGCCTTCCGGTACGTAGCTACCGCATTCAAGATATCGTTTGCTTTCCGCCGGTGCTCATCATCGACAATATCGTGCATCACTCTGCTGATACTCTGAAGGACGTCGATGGCAGGATAGTGGTTTTTTGATGCCAGATCACGAGAAAGCGTTATGTGCCCGTCCAGTATCGACCGCGCTGCATCGGCTATGGGTTCATTAAAATCATCACCTTCCACCAGGACGGTATACAACCCGGTTATGCTTCCGCCACCTTCTATGTTTCCGGTTCTCTCCAGCAACCGTGGCAGTAAACTGAATACCGATGGCGTATACCCCTTTGTTGTCGGTGGTTCTCCCAGGAAAAGTCCAACTTCCCGTTGAGCCATGGCATACCGTGTTAAAGAATCGACCATGAGCAGAACATGTTTCCCCTTGTCACGGAAATATTCCGAGATCGAGGTGGCAACATATGCAGCCCTCATTCGTATCAGGGGATGACTGTCCGAGGTAGCAACGACGATGACCGACCGAGCCAGTCCTTCTTCACCAAGATTGTTTTCGATAAATTCCCGAACTTCCCGCCCTCGTTCACCGATAAGTCCGATGACGTTGATGTCCGCTTTTGTCTGTCGTGCGATCATTCCGAGCAGGAGGCTCTTTCCGACACCGGAACCGGAAAATATACCCATTCTCTGTCCCCGTCCACAACTGAAGAGGCCGTTGATCGCCCTGATTCCAAGATCCATGGGCTCCCTTATTCTTCCACGTTTCAGCGGGTTAATCATGTCGGCATAGATGGGATATTCATCCTCATATTCAATCCTGCCCTTGTCGTCAATCGGCTGTCCCAGTCCGTCAATAACTCTTCCCAAATAACCTTCGCCGACTCTGACATCGGCTTTTTTCCCGAGAGGCAGTATCCGTGATCCCGGTCCTATACCATTGAGCCCTTCAATAGGCATCATGAGAACTTTTCCGTTTCTGAAGCCTACAACCTCGGCCATGATTGAATCACTCTGTCCATTCGGATATATCCGGCACATTTCACCGATAGAACTTCCCGTATCGTGCCCCTCTACCAAAAGGCCGATAATTTCACTGACCTTTCCATACAGACGAATGGGATTGGTCTGTTCTATCGTCCGGTAATAACGTGCCAGGTGCGTGTTCATAACTGATAAGCCCTACTATATAACTAATGATTCAAATACTTTATTCAACTGTTCTTCAAGACGAGCATCAACTTCGGTATATCGTGTCGCAATAACTGCCCCCCCGGACTGAATCCGATCATCTCGTTCAAGAACAAAACTTTCAGCCAGGCCCTGAGTACTTAAGAAATCAGGTTTTGTCTCAGCAATGTAGTCATAGTCCCGCGGATTGAGTCGAATCGTCATATCATCTTTATCCTGGATGCAACCGATAGCATTTTTAACCACATCAATAACAACTGTACGATCGACCGATACTTCCCGATGAATGATTTTTTCAGCAATTATAAATGCAAGTTTCACTATATCCTGTTCTGATTGTTTCCATACATCGGCGCGGTCGGATTTCAACTCTTTGACCGCGAGCTCGATTGCTTGAAAGGCCTGTGCAAGTTCCTGAAGGGCTTGATTCTTTCCTTCAGTAATTCCAGTCGTAAAACCGCTTTCGTATGCTTCCTTTTTGAATTCATCAATCTGTGTCTGTGAAATTGCCGAATTACGTTCGATGCCGTTTTTTTTCTCCTGTTTGTCCGGCATCGCATCCCTCATAGCGGGAGAGGAATGAGCCGTTTCAGATTGCACCCTTTTCTCTTTTTCGGTTTTAACGATCCTTACATGTTCGGCTTTTATGATTTTATTAGACGAACTGATCATCCTCACTCCCTCTCGAAATCTGAATTCGTCCTTCCGCATCCAGCCGTTTTGCGATCTCGATTATGTTTTTCTGACTATGCTCAACCTCAGACAGTCGTGTGGGCGGCATCAATTCTATATCTTCCTTAAGCATTTCAGCTGCTCGTTTAGACATATTCCTGAAAATCTTATCTCTCATGTCCGGATCGACAACTTTGATAGCCCGGGCAAGATCTTCACCGTTCACTTCCTGGAGAATGTCTCTGATGCTCTTGTCGTCAAGCTTGAATACGTCGTCAAATGTAAACATGAGACTTCTGATTTCGCTGGCAAGTTCCGGATTGGATTCATCAAGATAATCCAGGATCGCGCTTTCATTGGATCGACTCATCTTGTTGAGAATTTCTGCCATCATGTCGACACCGCCGAAATGCTGTTCACTGGTATTTCCGACGATCAATTCCGATTCAAGCGTTCGTGCCATCTCATCGATAAACTCGTTTGGAACGCTCTGAAGAGTTGCCATTCGTTTGACTATCTCCGCTTGCCGCTCAAAAGGAAGATCTTCCAGGATTGTTGCTGCCTGTTCCGATCGAAGGTGGGCAAGAATCAAAGCAATCGTCTGGGGATGCTCAGTCTTGGTAAAATCCATAATTACCCGGGGATCTACGGTTCGCAGTTTTTCTATAACGGGATTATCATAGGGTTTAAATGAATCATTCTCAATAGATTCAATGACCTTTAACGCCCTCTCCTCTCCCATTGCTTTGACCAGTATGCTTCTGATGATATCGTCGCCGACTGATATAATCCGTTTCCCTTTCTCCTGTGCAAGCTTACAGAATTCCCGTGCAACATCATGCATTTCTTCGTTCGATATATTTCTCAGCCGGTTCATGTGAGTTCCCAATACTCTTATTTCATCCGATCTCAGATTCCGAATAACTTTGGCTGCCAGCTCTTCATCCAATGATAAAAGTAATATGGCTGCTTTTTCCTGATTCGTCATGTCGCGCAAATTCCTCCCGTACCGTACCGTATCGCCAAACTACTTCAGCCAGTTTCTTATTAACTCTGCAAAGCCTTGATCATCAGAACCGGCAAGTCTTTTTACTGCTTCTATTTCTTCGCTTACTTCTCTCTTTGCTTCCTCCAGAGAGAACGAACTCATGTCCATATTCAACTGTTCATTTATACCGGCTGCTTTGAGTGCACCATGCGTCCGCAGTAAATTTTCGTCTCCCCGCTCCAGTAACGATTTCACCACCGGACGAAGAACAAAAAGGGCAATAAACACGATAGCAGCCAGTGATAAGAGGTATTTCACCATCGGAATGAATACGGCCACTTTCTTCTTCCATGAATCACCGGAGACTAGCGTCTGTTCTGTCTCAAGTGTTTTGAAAGGAATCGATGTTACAACAACTTGATCCCCCCTTCGTGAATCAAACCCGACACAATTTTTGACGAGTTCTTCCAGGGACTTCATTTCTTTCTTGGATCGTGGTTGAAACGCTTCCACACCCTTATCGTTTTTTTCGTAGATTCCGTCCACCATGACAGCAACGGAAAGCTTATCAATCGTACCCACGGGCATCATCGTTTTACTGACAACCCGATTTATTTCATAGTTGACGATTTCATCGGTTTTCTCATGCTTAGAACCGGTTCCACTTGTTCCTGTCTTTTCAATTGGTGCAACCGTACTTTGTCCGCCGCCCGACACCGATCTCCCGGATCGTTCTGTCTTGCGATGTCTGCTTCGGACTGCCGGCTCCTCAGCATCGTAGATTTCTTCCGTTTTTTCCATGACTCTGAAATCAAGAGATGCGGATACCCGGGCTATAACCTTATCTTCACCGACAACCCTGGTCAGCATCGACTGAATCCGATTGGCAAGTTCCGTTTCAACATTTCTTCTATATTCAGCCTGCGAGGTGGTTCTCCGTGAAAGCTGCTATTCCGGTTGTTTTTTCGAAAGGACCTGTCCCCTGCCGTCAACAATCATGACACTTTCCGGCGTTAATTCCTCGATACTGCTGGCCACCAGATGAGCTATTCCCTCAATCTGAGCATCACCCAGTCGGCAACCACTTCGCAATTTGAGAAAAACGGAAGCACTTGGCTTCGTTTCATTATCGACAAAGAGTGATTTCTTCGGAATAACGATATGAACTCTGCTGGCCTGCACTTCATCCAGGTTATTGATTGTCCGCGACAGCTCGCCTTGAAGTGCTCTCTGATAATTCAACTGCTGGACAAAGTCAGTTACTCCAAAATTTTTATCGTCGAATATTTCGAATCCAACAACACCGCCCTGGGGTAATCCTGTTGATGCGAGGTCCAGCCGTAATTCTGAAACTTTTTCTGTTGGAACTAAAACAGCATCACCCGACGCCGATAATTTATAGGTAATTTTCTTCTCCTGAAGACGCGCAATAATCTTGCCGGCATCATCCGTTGACAGATTCGAATAAAGAATCCGATAGTCTTTTTGATTCATCAAGATGACAAGAATACTGATTATCACAAAGCTGAGGACTGCAGTGACAATAACGGCAATCCGTTTCGCCGGTGAGAGCGAATTGAATCCCTGAGATAACTGACCGAAAAATTGAAATACCGATTCCATAGTATATTCCTTTATACCTGCATTCTCATAATTTCTTGATATGCCTCAATGACTTTGTTCCTGACCTGCATCATCGTCCGAAAAGAAATATTGGCTTTTTCCAATGCGATAATCGCATCGTGGATGCTTGCAGAGTCATCAAGCTCCACTTTCGCAATGGCTTTGTCGGCGTCTATCTGCTGTTGGTTAATCTCTCCGACAATATTGTTCAACATATCGCCAAAAGACTCTTTCGTCTCCGCTGTTTTGTTCATGTTCGGCAACGAATACGCAGCGAGTCGTTGCTCCGGTCGAATAGTTATCTCAGACATGTCCATTATCCTTTTAGAGAGTTTGTCGTAACAGTTGTCCAGTCCCTGTCGGGGTTGATGTGAACCATCAAGAAAATCGTATAGTTCATATTACTTTTTGCTATTTGCCGATCTCCAGTGTTTTGAGAGCCATACTTTTTGTTGCGTCAAAAGCGGTAACACATGCTTCATATGCCCTGTTTGCCATAATCATGTCGGACATCTCGACGATCGAATTGATATCCGGCATAGTAACGAAACCATTCGCATCGGCATCAGGATGACCGGGGTCATAGACTTGCTTCAAACAGTCCGTATCCTCCACAATACCTTTGACCTTCACTGACTGTAGAGAATCTCCCAGAACACTATCGAAGCTGCCTTCTACGGGTTCCGATGCGAAAACTGCTATCTGGCGCTTATATGGGCTGCCATCAGGCATTCTGGTCGTATTAACATTGGCGAGGTTTGAAATAATAACATCCATCTTCGCCCGCTGTGCCGCAAAGCCTGATGCGCAGACTTTGAATGAATTTGTAAAATCCATTACTTAACCTCCTTAAGAACACTGTTCAAGCTTCTGAATTTTCTCGCTAACAACTCTGTCGTCATATTGTACATCAGATGATTTTCCGCCAACTTTCCCATTTCCTCGTCGATATTTACTTTTTTCTTTGAATCCACAACCTCGAGATTATCCCCATCAGTCTGACCTAAGGTACTGGGAAAATGTTTCTCGTTACTCCGAGTCACAACCGGTTTGTCGTGACCCTGAATTGCTTCGTCCAATTCCTTGTGAAAGACAAGATCTTTCGCGGTATACTGCGGCGTATCAATGTTAGCAATATTCGATGCAATAACCTTATGTCGCCTCGACTGATAATCGAGCATCGTTGAAAGCATTCCGATCGTTTTATCAAATAAAGGATCCATATCATCACCTCACAGCATACAATTTATGCAAGCCCTGTACCATTCCCCTTTTGGCCCCATCACAGAATATGGGAACTCGATGATAAGCCATCGGTCATACCTTCATCATCCTTGTATTCGTTCAATTTGTTTCTCATTGTACGTACGCTGATGCCGAGGATTTCCGACGCTCTTGTTCTATTTCCATTGACTCGTTCCAATGTCTCAAATATAAGCTTTTTTTCCACATCCCGAAGTGTAACGCCATCAAAACGTTTGACATCGACAGTTGAAACATCATCGTTCTTTTCTGTCGACGACATGAGGTCATCATCCGCGTCAAGACAGAGATGTTCAGGATAAACAACATTGCCACCGCATAGCAACACGGATCGCTCCATGACATTTTCCAACTCCCTTACATTTCCGGGCCATTCGTACCGTTCCAGCGAACTGAGTGCCTCTTTCGATAATGCAGGCGTTTCTTTTTCATTGAGACCGCTGTATTTTTCCAGAAAATGAGCCGCCAAAAGGGAGATATCACCTTTACGATTCCTGAGCGGCGGCACAGTAATCGGTACAACATTTAATCGATAATAGAGATCACTCCTGAATTTCTTCTCTTCGATACAGGCTTTCAAATTCGCATTTGTTGTTGCAATGATGCGAACATCAACCGGAGTGGGTGCCTTCGCCCCCAATCGATCGACTTCCGATTCTTGAATGACTCTCAAGAGCTTTGCTTGAAGCTGAATATCCATCTCACCGATTTCATCAAGGAGCAACGTCCCTCCGCTAGCGAGTTCAAATTTCCCCATTTTTTTCATCGAGGCTCCTGTAAATGCTCCTTTTTCATACCCGAACATTTCACTCTCAAGAAGATGATGCGGTATGGCAGCACAATTGACGGCAATAAACGGCATGTGTGCCCGCTTGCTCTGGTTATGTACATACCGGGCAAGCAGTTCTTTTCCCGTTCCACTCTCTCCTTGGATCAAAATACTCGATGAGCTTGCAGATACATTTTTCAATAATTGCAAGAGGGACACCATCCGTTCATCCCGAGTGAGAAAACTTCTCTTCTGATACTGACCCTCTGATCCGGGT
>CAZCGI010000024.1:0-12557 GCA_964498145.1 uncultured Syntrophaceae bacterium | reverse complement strand
AGGTAGGAATGGGACGGACGGGAACGCTCTTCGCATACGAACAGAGCGGCATACATCCGAATATCATGACGCTTGCCAAGGCACTTGGGAACGGGTTCCCGGTAGGTGCCATGCTCGCGACGGATGCGGTGGCCGAGGCTTTTGTTCCGGGAAACCACGCATCCACCTTTGGAGGAAACCCCCTTGGAATGGCGGCATGTCTTACGACACTTGACGTAATGCTCAACGGTGGGATTCTTGATAATTGTAAAGCCGTCGGTTCGTATTTCCTCGACCGCTTGAAAGCGCTCAAAGCAAAACACGACATCATAACCGATGTGCGGGGACGGGGATTGCTCGTAGGCGTCGAACTGTCCGTTGCCGGTGATGCCATCGTTGCGCAGGCAATGGGGAAAGGTGTTTTGATCAATTGTACCAACGGCAATATATTGAGATTTGTTCCCCCCCTGATTATAACCAGGGAAGATGTTGATAAAGTAGTCGAAATTCTCGATGAGGTGATGCGGCTCTCATGAATAAAGATTTTTTGAACCTGTACGATCTGGAAAAATCAGACTTTGAAAAGATTTTTCAGCTATCGGAATCATTAAAACAAAAGACTAGATCTGGAATCTTATACACGCCACTGGCAGGCAAGACTCTTGGCATGATATTCGACAAGTCGTCAACAAGAACCCGTCTTTCCTTTGAAGTCGGTATGTTTCAGCTCGGGGGAGTCGCCACGTTTCTCAGCCGCCGGGACATTCAACTCGGCAGGGGAGAAACGATTGCAGATACGGCCCGTGTTATGTCACGGTATCTTGATGCGGTCATGATACGAACCTTTGCCCAGGAAGTGGTCGATGATTTTGCTGCCAACGCAACCATTCCCGTTATAAATGGTCTGACGGATCTCCTGCATCCGTGTCAAATTATCAGTGATCTCTTTACGATCATAGAGCGGAAAGGCCGATATGAGGGGTTGACCGTAGCGTATGTGGGTGACGGTAATAATATTGCCAATTCATGGATTAATGCGGCGGCAAAACTTCCCTTTGCTTTGAGACTGGCCTGTCCAGAAGGGTATGACCCTGACGAATCGATTTTGAAAAGAGGGATGACCGAGGCTTCTCATGGTGTAGCGCTGTTTCGTAAACCTGTGGATGCCGTAAACGGTGCCGATGTTATTTATACGGACGTGTGGGCCAGCATGGGTCAGGAAGCGGAGCAGGAAGAAAGAAATATCATTTTTAAAGATTATCAGGTAAATAAGCAATTAATAGGTCACGGTAAAAAAGATGCCATCATTATGCACTGTCTCCCGGCACACCGGGAAGAGGAAATAACCAATGATGTCCTTGACGGTCAGCAATCGGTGGTTATTGATCAAGCGGAAAATCGGCTCCATGTTCAGAAGGCAATCATGGAGATTCTTATAGGAGGAAAAAGATAGGATGAGTGATGTAAAAAAAGTTGTGCTGGCATATTCGGGAGGACTTGATACTTCCGTCATCGTACGATGGCTGATTGATGTCTTTGATTGTGAAGTAATCTGCTATGCAGCAGACGTGGGACAGAAAGAAGAACTCGACGGTTTAGAAGAAAAAGCGATCAATACTGGAGCCAGTAAAATTTATATAGATGATTTGCGGGAAGAATTCGTTGGTGATTTTGTGTATCCCGCTTTGAGAGCGAATGCCATTTATGAAGGTACGTATCTTCTGGGAACGTCGCTGGCCCGGCCGCTTATCGCCAAACGACAGATTGAAATCGCCCGTCAGGAAGGGGCCGATGCAGTGTGTCACGGTGCGACGGGAAAGGGGAACGACCAAGTTCGGTTCGAGATGACCTACTACGCTCTGGAACCGAATATCAAAATCATTTCTCCCTGGAAGGACGACCGATGGACGCTCAGATCCCGGGATGCCATGATCGATTATGCGGAAAAGCACAACATTCCGATTACCATAACGAAGAAAAAACCGTACAGCGAAGACCGGAATCTTCTGCATATCTCCCATGAAGGGGGTATCCTTGAAGACCCGTGGGCGGAACCCCCCGAAGAGATATTTGTTTTATCAGTATCTCCCGAGAATGCGCCGGACAAACCGACCTATGTAGAAATTGAATTCGAAGAGGGGAACCCCGTTGCCATTGACGGGGAAAGACTGTCGCCGGCTGCGCTGCTGGACAGAATGAACATCCTTGCCGGTGCCAACGGTATCGGACGGGTGGATATGGTGGAAAATCGTTTCGTGGGAATGAAATCCCGCGGTGTTTATGAAACACCGGGGGGAACGGTTCTCTGGGCCGCCCATCGTGCCATCGAATCACTTACCATGGACCGGGAAGTCATGCTGATGAGAGATTCACTCACTCCCAAATATTCCCAGCTTGCATACAACGGGTTCTGGTATGCGCCGGAAATGGAGTTCATGCAGAAACTCATTGATGAGACGCAGAAAACGGTGACCGGCACAGCCCGTGTAAAATTATACAAGGGTAATTGCATCATTGTGGGACGCAAATCTCCCTACTCTCTCTACAGTGAGGATTTTGCCACTTTTGATACGGATCAGGTATATGATCAGAAAGATGCCATCGGATTTATCAAACTGAATGCCCTGAGAATGAGAATCCAGGCCTTGCTGAAACGATAAGTCATTTGTGTGAGTAACCAGAAAACAGAGTATTCGGTATTATGACGACGAAAAAGAAACCCTGGGGTGGGCGCTTCAAAGAATCGACGGACAGTCTGGTAGAGGAATTTACTGCATCAATACACTATGACCGGCGACTCTATCGATACGATATTGAAGGAAGTATTGCCCATTGTAAGATGCTTGCCAAACAGGGGATCATTTCCGCTGATGATGAAAACGCGATTGTTCTGGGTCTTACCTATATCCTGAGTGACATAGAAGCGGGGACATTTGTCTTCTCTATCGAAGATGAGGACATCCATATGGCTATTGAGCGATCGCTCATCAGCCGTATCGGCGATGTCGGGGGGAAGCTCCACACGGGTCGAAGCAGAAACGACCAGGTCTGTCTTGATATACGACTCTATCTCAGAAACGAAGTACGGACCGTCATTGAGCTGATTCGGCGGCTGAAATCATCGTTTCTTGCGATGGCCAAAGAGGAGATCGGTGTCATTATGCCGGGCTATACCCATATGCAGAAAGCCCAGCCCGTTCTGCTTTCTCACTATCTCCTGGCATACTGGGAGATGTTCGATCGGGATGAGGCGCGGCTCGAGGAATGCTATAACCGGATCAACATCATGCCCCTCGGTTCGGCGGCGCTCGCCGGAACGAGCATTCCCCTCGATCGGGCATACGTTGCCGAGCTTCTGCAGTTCCCCGCTATAACCGGGAACAGTATGGATGCGGTAGCCGACCGTGACTTTATTGCCGAATTCATATTCGACGCCGGTCTGCTGATGATGCACATGAGCCGGTTCTGTGAGGAAATGGTGATCTGGTCGACCGAAGAAGTGGGCTTTGTTGAAATATCGGATTCATATACAACGGGCAGCAGTATTATGCCGCAGAAAAAAAATCCCGATGTGGCCGAACTGATCAGGGGAAAGACAGGGCGGGTATACGGAAACCTGGTTTCCATTATGACCGTCCTCAAAGCACTGCCCATGACGTACAATCGGGATCTGCAGGAAGATAAGGAGCCGCTCTTCGATACGGTAGATACACTAATTGGATGTCTGTCCGTTCTTTCGGGAATGACAGAGAACCTTACCTTTAAACGGGACAAAATGTTATATGAAGCACGAGGGGGATTTTCCACGGCGACTGATATTGCCGAATATCTGGTCATGAAGGGGGTGCCCTTTCGGGATGCTCATGACATTGTGGGACGCCTTGTTGCGTATTGCATAGAAAACACAAAAACACTGGAATCTTTAACGATAGAGGAATTCAAAGGGTTTTATGACGGATTTGCCGATGATGTTTTTGAGCGGGTGACCGTAGAGCGATCGGTTAACGCTCGAAACATTCCCGGAGGTACGTCGCAAGAAATGGTAACACGGAGGATCAAGGAGATTGACTAGGGGATTCATCCTGAGAATCGGAATGGTTGTCATCATCATGGCAACAATGGTTTTTGCCGTCAGTTGCGGCAGAAAAGCCGATCCGGTGTGTCCCCGCAGCATCAAGCCCGACGCCGTTTCCAATGTGAGTGCCCGTGTCAATGGACTCGGGATAGATGTGAGCTGGACGGCTGCCTCGAGCGAACTCGCCGATTTGAAATACCGCATATTGAAAAGTGAACTCAAAGCCGATGAATGCCTCACCTGCCCACGTGAGTATGTTCTTATCGAACAACTATCCTATGAAGATCCAAAGCTGAAACGGACCGAAGGAAACGGCCTGACCTATCGAGACATAGACGTAAAAAATGGGTATTCTTACTCATACGTGATCGTCACCTGCACCGAGTCAGAAAACTGCAGTGACGAATCCAGTCACGCTGACGTTGTATTTCCATAACGGTAAAAATATTGTAAGGAATTGAAGGTTATGAATTACTTTCACTACAAAGACAATGAACTATGGTGTGAGGATGTGCCGATATCAACGATAGCCCGGGATGTCGGTACTCCGTTCTATCTATACAGCTACAAGACAATCGAACGACACTTTACCGTTTTCGATGAGGCATTTGCCCAAGTTCCCCATATCATTTGCTTTTCTGCAAAGGCTAATTCAAATGTAGCCATTTTAAGTACGCTGGTGAGTATGGGGGGCGGTGTCGATATCGTATCCGGCGGAGAGCTCTATCGGGCACTCTGTGCAGGTGTCGATCCTCGAAAAATAGTATATTCCGGTGTGGGAAAGCGGATGGATGAAATCAGATATGCCATTGAAAGCGACATCCTGATGTTTAATGTGGAATCGGCGCAGGAGCTTGATGTGATCAATGCCTGCGCGGGAGAACTGGGGACTAAAGCCAGGATATCCCTCAGGGTGAATCCCGATGTCGATCCGATGACCCATCCTCATATATCCACCGGTCTGAAGGAAAACAAGTTCGGTATCGATATCAATAACTCCCGCGAACAATATCGTCGAGCACGGGAATTGGAAAACATCGATATTATCGGTGTTGACTGTCACATCGGGTCACAGATAACCGAAATATCGCCCTTTCTCGATGCCCTCGATCGATTGAAAAACCTGATACAGTTACTCCGGAAAGACGGTATCGATATCCGGTATCTCGATCTCGGCGGAGGACTCGGGATTACCTATGATGAAGAGACGCCGCCTCATCCGACGGAATATGCCCAGGCGATCATCGAGCGGGCGAATGATATTGACTGCACCTTTGTTTTTGAGCCAGGGAGAGTCATTGTCGGAAACGCGGGAATGCTCGTGTCGGAAGTTCTTTATACAAAACAAACCGGCGAAAAGAACTTCGTCATTGTCGATGCGGGGATGAACGATCTAATTCGTCCAAGTCTGTATGGCTCATATCACGCCATACAGCCTGTTATTGAAAAGACTGATGCGCAGTTTGACGCCGATATTGTCGGCCCCATATGCGAGTCGGGAGATTACCTGGCCAAAAAGAGAACAATCCCCCGATTTGAACGCGGTGATCTGTTGGCGGTTATGAGCGCCGGTGCCTACGGTTTTACTATGGCATCGAATTACAATTCGAGACCACGAGTTGCCGAGGTTTTGGTCAAAGACGACCGGTATTATGTCACCAGGCAGCGGGAAACCTACGAAGATATTGTAAAAGGTGAGGAAATTCCCACGTTTTTACGATCGTAAGCGGTGATATGAATTATGAATAAAAATCTAACAAAAGCAATACAACCCCAAAATAAAAGAGGAGGATGTCATGTTTAGAGGAGCCATCGTGGCGATTGTTACACCTTTCAAAAATGGAGAGGTGGATGAGGAGCGGTTTAGGGAACTCATCGAGTTTCAGCTTGAAAATGGAACCGATGGCATCGTTCCCTGCGGTACAACGGGTGAATCAGCAACATTATCTCATGAAGAGCATGATCGCGTGGTGGAAATTGCCATAGATCAGGTAAAAAAGCGGGTTCCTGTCATTGCCGGTACCGGGTCGAACAGTACACGGGAAGCGATTCGTCTGACAAAACATGCCCATGAAGTCGGGGCCGACGCAGCGCTCATGGTAACGCCGTATTACAACAGGCCGACCCAGGAAGGTGTCTATCAGCACTACAAAACAGTAGCCGAAGAAGTTCCCATGCCTATTATCCCCTATAACGTGCCAAGCAGAACAGGAACAAACATTCTTCCCGAAACGATTGCGCGGCTTTCGAAAATCAGTAATATTGTCGGCGTGAAGGAAGCTACCGGTGATTTGAAACAGGGAAGTAAAATCGTCGATATGTGCGGCGATGACTTTGCCGTACTGTCGGGGGACGACTTTACCACACTGCCCCTGATGTGTGTCGGAGGAAAAGGGGTCATATCAGTCATTTCCAACGTGGCGCCTGCAGATATGGCAGGGATGGTTCATGCATTTGAAGCCGGAGACCTGGCCACGGCAAGAAAGCTCCACCACAAAATGTTTCCGTTAATGGAGGCCCTTTTCTTTGAAACGAATCCCATTCCCAGCAAGGCTGCTCTCTATATGATGGGCAAGGTCGAATATGAGGTACGACAGCCCCTGTGGAAAATGTCCGATGCCAACTTCGACAGACTGAAAAAAGTGGTCCAGGATTATGGGTTGATCAAGTAAGGATGGTATGACCAGTCACTGGCGTAACGTGGTTGTATCCCTAATCAGAAATATACATCATTGAGTCAGGGGTTATGATGATGGTACAAGCTATTGTTGTTGGCGGTGCCGGCAAAATGGGAAGCCGGATAGTTAATCTGATTGCCACAACTGACGGAATTAAAGTCGTTGGTGCAGTCGAACAAAAAGGACATCCCCTTGTGGGGAAAGATATCGGCGAGCAGGTCGGGCTCGGTACAATCGGAGTCGCTATTGATGATGACCTTGCAGCGTGCATTGATAAAGGTGATGTGGTAATTGACTTTTCCCATCACGATGCCGTTGTCGGACACCTCAAGATTGCAGCGGAACATAAAAAGGCTGTGGTCATTGGAACGACCGGTCTGACCGCTGAAGAGACGGAGCAGGTCAAGGAACTGGCAAAAATGACGAAGGTCGTGCAGGCGCCTAACATGAGTGTCGGGGTCAATGTCATGTTCAAGATACTTGACTATGTCTCCGGGATTCTCGGTGATGACTTCGATGTGGAAATTGTCGAGGCACATCACAATCTTAAAAAGGATGCGCCGAGCGGAACGGCTGTCAAGATGGCCCAGGTCATCGCTGAGCGGCTCAACCGCGATCTTGAGAAAGATGCGGTGTATGAACGAAAAGGTATGATCGGAGCGCGAACGAAGAAGGAAATCGGTCTTCAAACGGTTCGGGCCGGGGATATTGTCGGCGAACACACGGTAATTTTCGGAGGAATCGGCGAACGTCTCGAATTTATCCACCGTGCACATAGCCGTGATAACTTTGCAAAGGGCGCAATCAGAGCGGCCAAATGGGTCGTAGACCAGGGCAACGGCTTTTATGATATGCAGGATGTCCTCGGTTTGCGGCAATCGTAAATAACAAAAAAACGACTGAGAGGTAAGTGGGGCAGTGCGGGAAGACGGACGGAGTATCGTCTGCTTTATTGGTATCGGTTCTAATGTAGCGGACCCCGTTTCGAACTGTCTGGAATCGATTGATCGCATTGCCGCATTTGCCCGGTCGAAGGTTTTAAAGCGATCTTCACTGTATCGGACTGAACCGGTGGGTGTGCACGATCAGGAGTGGTTCGTCAATTGTGTCGTCGAAGTAGAAACGCGACACAATGCTTCAACTCTTCTGAGGATTCTTCAGAAGATCGAGAATGACATGGGTCGGGTTAGAAAAGAACGGTGGGGGCCAAGGACCATCGATCTCGATATTTTGCTCTACGGTCAGGAAATCATCGCAGAAGACGATCTGATCATTCCCCACCCGGAACTTCACAAGCGTCGCTTTGTGCTTGTGCCCATGTGCGAAATTGCACCATACGCGATACATCCGTCGTATGGCATCTCAATGATGGGGCTGCTGAATCGCCTCGAGGATCTGAATGCTGTTGAACTCCTTACTATGGGACCATCTATTTGTCGCTGACTGTCGTTAAAGGGGTTGACAGATCCGCTCAAAAGATGATTAGAATCGACTGAAGCGATACGGACGACCGGAGAAATGAAGAGATAATGATATTTCGATTATTGTTTGCAATCGGTATCGTCTACCTGGCGTACCGAATAGGGAAGAAGCTCTTTTTACCGATTACTGAGAAGAAAGAAGAATTCCCGCCGAGGCCGACGTCCATCGAGAGCGAAGATATGGTACAGGATCCCCTGTGCGGTACGTATGTTCCCTTGGGGAATGCATATAAAACAACAATAAACGGAAAAACGCTTTACTTTTGCAGTGAAGCGTGTTGTGAAACATACAAGGAAAAAAAGGGCATGCATTAGTGCCCACGGGTCGGAAGAAGGTACGAGAGGGAGACGACATGAAATTTTTCATCGACACTGGTAATATTGAGGAAATCAAAGAAGGAATTCGACTCGGCATGGTTGATGGCGTAACCACCAATCCGTCGCTGGTGGCGAAGGAAAAGAAGGATTTCAATACGGTGGTAAAGGAAATTCTTGAAATTGTGACGGGTCCGGTGAGCCTGGAGGTCGTCAGCCTCGAAGCTGACGGCATGGTTAAAGAAGGACGGGAACTGGCGAAGCTTGCAGATAATGTGGTCATCAAAGTGCCTATGTTGCCGGAAGGTTTAAAAGCAACAAAGATCCTGTCCGATGACGGTATCCGGGTAAATCAGACGCTGATTTTTTCACCGATGCAGGCGCTGATGGCTGCCAAGGCGGGTGCCGCCTACGTCAGTCCCTTTGTGGGAAGACTTGACGATATATCGCACGTCGGTATGGATCTGGTCGAACAGATCCTTAACATTTTTGATAACTACGATTTCGACTGTGAAGTAATCGTTGCAAGTGTACGAAATCCTCTTCATGTGCTCGATGCGGCCATGATGGGAGCCGATATTGCAACGATACCGTTCAGTGTGCTGATGCAACTGGCAAAACACCCTTTAACCGACATCGGAGTAGAAAAATTTCTGGCCGATTGGAAAAAAGTACCGAAAAAATAAATGATAGATTTGCTCAAAGATTCATTCGACAAGCTGCCAATATCAAAGGATAAAAAGGACGTATTCAATCTGCCCAATACGATAACCATGGTCAGAATCGGGATCATTCCGATCCTGTTTATTCTGCTTATCAATCCGGGCAGAACATTGAGTCTGGTAATAGCCGTGCTGTTCATTCTTGCCGCTATCACAGACCTCCTCGACGGATATGTGGCACGAAAGTACGGTATCGTTACGAAACTGGGGAAATACCTTGATCCGCTGGCGGACAAACTGATTGTCAACACGGCCATGATCATGATGATACCCATCGGGCGGATACCGGCATGGATCGTGGCGATCATTATCATGCGCGATCTTGCCGTCGACGGATTGAGAAGCATTGCTTCGACCGACGATATGGTGATACAAGCGAGCACCCTCGGAAAGCAGAAGACCCTCTGCCAGGTTATCGCCGTGTCGGCGCTGTTGATCCATTACCCCCTGTTCGGGGCAAACGCACACGCCGTGGGAATCGTGGTCCTCTACATTGCCCTCGCGTTGACGATCTGGTCAGGTGTCGACTACTTTATGAAGTTTCTAAAAATGCCATAAGGGCATCGAAAATGCCTTCATCTGAAAGGGGAGTTATTATCAGTTGAAGAGCAGATTTCTATTGACAACGGAATCGTATTTTATTATTAACAACGAATCATTGACATAGGCGGGCGTAACTCAGTGGTAGAGTGCCACCTTGCCAAGGTGGACGTCGAGGGTTCAAATCCCTTCGCCCGCTCCAAGAAAGGCGGCATAGCCAAGTGGCTAAGGCAGCGGTCTGCAAAACCGTTATTCACCGGTTCGAATCCGGTTGCCGCCTCCAAATAAAACGTATGGGTTGCAGCTATCGCTTGCAGCCTTTTTTTTGTGCTTCGTGATGGAAACCGGCATTAAGCCGTCTGGCGGGAACTATCCTCCAAGGATGTTGCTCAAAATCATTTTGACGAGGTCCATTCCACTTTTTAATGACTCAATAGCTTCCTCCATGCAATTCGACAATTTATCCTTCGGGTTCAACCGGTTGAAATTGCGGGTTATTCGCTCTTCAAGAATTATCCCCGCAAAAAGCTTCATGATGACCGCCCAAATAAATTTATGTTTGTGCACATCCCCCTATACTTCAACATCAATTCCCTCAATAACTACCCTTATTACTCTGCTCATCAGCAGCATATTCTTTTGTTAGTATTCATATTTCCGATATCTACCCGCTGATTATCGTAATATATAAGAAATAACAACTACTTAATTAACTAAGACTCGTTACGTCAATCAATGTAACAAAAATGCATACAATTATCTTGACAATATGTCACATATAGCATATGTCAGCTAAGGTATAACTTTTCCGAATTCGTAGCACGATTTTGATTGGGAATGTTCTTTCAACTACACAGATGAATTATTCCCCCGGGAAACGGGAGATCGTATCCGGGTAAGCGTTTTATGTTGTGTAAAGAAAAATATTATTTTCTGAGGTTGGGCGGAAACTCGTTACGAATCTTCTGGATGATAACCGTGTGCTAAGTTTCGAAATTGAACTCTTGTGGTGCATACAGGCAAGGACTCATATGCCCCAATACCTTCTTATTGGCAGTCCTTGTCCGCGCTCCAAGAGCAGTGAGGCATGAAGCGAAGAAGTTTGACCGTTGGAATAAGGATACCGCTATAGGTGAGTATTTTTCAGCAGCCTCTTACTTCAGCAGGCTGCTGTCAGGCTTAATTGTATCGCCTTCACCATGTTACATTAAATCAAGAGGAGGAAAGAGTGATTACGCTAGCGAAGACGTACCAGCAAGGGGAGCACCCCGGTGTCATTGCTATTGATCCTGGGGTATGCAAAGGATGTGATGCCTGTAAGCGCCATTGTCCGACCGGGGCAATTACGGGCATGTTCGGTGCGGTGCATTCAATCGATGTTACCAGTTGTATTAACTGCGGTCAGTGCCTGGTTAATTGTCCGTTTGGTGCGCCGTATGAGCTCGTCGATCCCGTTGATGACGTAATTTCCAAACTAAAGAATAAAGACATTACAGTAGTGGGAATTATAGCACCGGCGGTTCGCGTTGCCATCGGCGAAGAATTCGGCCTTCCCGCAGGAACACTTGCGACAAAAAAAATGTACGGTGCCATGAGGAAAGCGGGGTTCGAAATTCTTGATAATAACTTTGCGGCGGACCTTACCATCATGGAGGAAGGAAGTGAATTTATACAACGGGCCAGGCACGCTCTTTTCAATGAAGGTAGCGAACACGGTCATATCGGTCCGTTGCCCCAGTTTACGTCGTGCTGTCCCGCATGGGTTCGTTTCGCGGAGCTGTATTATCCCGTATTATTGCCCCACATATCCTCGGCAAAATCACCCCAGCAGATGGCAGGTGCCGTAGCGAAAACTTACGGGGCATTGAATGTATGGAATAAAGCCCCCGAAAAGATATTCGCCGTGGGAATTATGCCCTGTACGGCAAAGAAATTCGAGGCATCCCGTCCCGAGTTCAACAACGCTTATCAGTACCTGGCGAAAGAAGGAAAGGCGGGAGCAAATGCCTCCTATCCCGATGTTGACGTCGTGTTGACAACGCGCGATCTTGCCACCGTCTTGAAAAAGATGAACATTGACCTGGCACGGGAAAAGGAAAGCGATGGCGGAACGCTGCTGGCGGAATATACCGGTGCCGGAACCATATTCGGCAATACGGGTGGCGTTATGGAAGCCGCCCTGAGGACGGCCCATAAGGTACTCACCGGCGATGAGATGAAGCCGCTCGAATTCAAGAAAGTACGAGGATTAAAAGGTGTGAAATCTGCGTCTGTAACCCTCATGGATTCGAAATATGGCAAGGAAATTACCGTGAATGTCGCCGTCGTGAACGGTCTCAGAGGCAATATAAAACCGGTTCTTGATGATGTTGTGCAAGGTCGTTCACCGTATCACTTCATCGAGGTCATGAATTGCCCCGGAGGATGTATAAACGGTGGAGGACAACCGATACAGAAGAGCGGATCATCATGGTTGGACGCGGCAGTGCCGTGGTTTGCGTGGAAATAACAGGGGAGGGATCAGATATGAAAAAAAAGATATATAATTATGCGGAGAGTCCTTTTAATGTGTCCCGTCGGGAGTTCATTACCATCGGCGGCATCATTATCGCTCTTCTTGCATTACCTGCAGTATGGATTCGATCGGGAATCGCGAAGCGAAACAGTTACATCAGGGCGCGAATAAAAGGTCTGTATACCGATGATGTGCAATCAAAAGTTCGTGTCAGCCACGGAAATACGGCAGTTGCAAAAATGTACACTGATT
>CAZCGI010000023.1:459-12845 GCA_964498145.1 uncultured Syntrophaceae bacterium | reverse complement strand
GCCAATGCCACATCCAGACCGCCTGCTCCGATGGCTATCTGTCCGATTCCTCCGCCGGTCGGCGTATGGCTGTCCGAACCAAGCAGGGTGGTGCCCGGTTTACCGAAGCGCTCGAGGTGCACCTGGTGGCATATACCGTTCCCTGCCCGTGAATAGTATATGCCGTATTTGGCGGCTACCGTCTGAAGATAGCGGTGATCGTCGGCGTTTTCGAATCCGATCTGAATCGTGTTGTGGTCCACGTAACTGACGGAAAGCTCGGTTTTGACCCTCTTCAGTCCCATGGCTTCGAACTGCAGGTATGCCATGGTTCCCGTTGCATCCTGTGTCAGTGTTTGATCGATGCGAATACCGATCTCTTTTCCCGGTTCATATTGGCCCTCAACAAGGTGTTTTCCGAGTATTTTTTGTGTCAGTGTTTTACCCATATATTTGTCCCCCCACTAGAGTTTGTTTACAAATCTTTAAAGTGTCAATGTTGGAAGTTAAACGAAATTTAATATTACAACGGCGCAAAGAAAATGCTTCGGTAACTTCTTTTGAGCAAAAGAGAATGGATGAAAGACGTACTTATATATAAATATTGGTGCTTCTGTCAATATTTTTCACAAAAACGTCAGATAAGAAAAATTAAAAAGCTTTTTTTCATAATAAACGATACGAAAGGTTACTTGCATGAATGAGTTCGGCAAAATACACGACTGAGCGACAATATGCGTCCTCAATTTTTCAGTTCTGCCATAACAGTGACAGAACTGTTACAGTATGAATACATCATGAGAAACAATGATCGTGGCTTTCTAAGAACTCACTGGATTTCCAAACCATTGCCTGTATGCTAAAGAGATTCAGGAGTGTAATGCTGTGCCTGCGAACAGGTGATGCTCACGTCGGCGGGTATAGGGATTCTTTGTGCACCAGTTCAACAAGTTTCTATTTTACTTAAGCTCATTCCCATTTGTTGAGTTACGATTCGACGCTGATCGTTCAGTTAACCGCTTAAAACGGCCAGAGGCAGCATCCTCGCCGTATGAATTCTCTCTCACATGCAGCCAGTTGACCGCGATACGTACGGTATCGGTTGTTGACTTTGGATGCGACGTTGAGGAGCCATTTTTTGTTCCGATACGTTCCTCTCGAAAACCCTCCCTGGCCCTCGTGGTAGGCAAGATAGAGATTATATGCGTCGTTTGTGGCAATACCGCACCTGGAGTGGCTCAGATTACAGTACCAACCAATGAAATCGATGGCATCATCGAAATCATCCCGGTCTGCCCCGGATCTTCCGGTTGCCCGTTTGTAGCTTTCCCATGTAGGATTGAGTGCCTGAGAGTATCCGTAGGCCGATGATGGCCGCGGTCCCGGGAATATCCAGAGACAGGTGGTTCTCGGCGGTTTGATTTCAGCGTTGAATCGGGATTCCTGGTGCATTATGGCCATAAGAACGGGAATTGGTATGTTCCAGCGACTGTACGCATCATGAGCCGCTTCGTACCAATCATCATTTTCCCGGAATATTTCACAGATGTTGTCGGGCCGCTCGGGCGGTTTGGGAGGACCGAAACAACCGGTGATCAAGATAGCAAGAAAACAGAGTACCACTATTGAAATGAATTGTTTTCCGTTGCCGATGTACACGTTTTGTCTCCGCTTGGCATGTGTATGAGTCAGTATTCGCTTTAAAGTTGTTACTGCAGCCGATTACAATAGGACTGTCTAGGATTCTGTAAAGAGCTGTGGCAGTGCGCTTCCCGCGGTCTGCCGTATGCCTTCGTCGTACAAATGGGACATCTGATTCGGTTCAGGATTGATCTCGATGCAGAGGGCACCATTCTTCCGTGCGATTTCGGGATATCCCGCTGCCGGCCACACCACGCCTGACGTTCCGATACTGATAAAGAGGTCACACTGGGCGAGCTCAATGATGGACATTCGTGTTATGTCTGGATCGAGGGAATCGCCAAACCAGACGATATCGGGACGAAGCCAGGCATTGCACTGTTCGCATCGATACCGTTCATAGGTCTCTCCGATATCTTCGCAGATGCCGTGCGTATGACAGCGTAGTCGCCAGAGACTGCCATGAAGTTCCAGAACTTTTTCATTTCCTGCCCGCTGGTGCATTCCGTCTATGTTTTGGGTTATCACGGATATCCCTGAATGATTTTTTGCAAGTCGTGCAATGACGTGATGCCCATCATGCGGCTCACAATCCAGAACGGCTTTTCTGCGAAGTTCATGAAACTTAAGTACCTTTTGGGGATCATGATCAAAGGCGCCCTGGCATGCATATTCTTCCCAGTTGTACTGCTTCCAAACGCCGCCACGGCCTCTGTAGGTTGGAATTCCGCTTTCCGCCGACATTCCTGCACCGGTAAAAAAGACGATTCTTTTGAAGTTCATCGGATCAATGGGATGCATATCAACGCTCTCCTCTGCTGATGAGCCGCTGGCGTTCATCGTGTTTTTTCTTTTGTTTTTCCTCATGGGTCGGCTGTTCTTCGCGACACATGAGTGTACGTAACGACACTGCCAGTGAGTTCTATCGGTTTGCGTCGTCTCTGTACTTCTGATCAGGATTCTTTCTTGTAGAAAGACAGGAGAAATTCTTCATCATTCGGAGACAGATTGAATTCCCGTGAAGCCTCCTCGATTAACTTCGGACTCGGCCGTGTTTCGCCTTCTGCAAGCCTGCTTGATATCCATTTGATGGCACGCTGCATTTTATCCCCTTTGGGTTGATCAATCGAACTCATATAATTCTCCTTTCGGGATGATGTTGTTTTTTGTTTAATGTATCATACAGGATATGTCCGAAATTATCCATACCATTGCTCGAAAATCCGAAGTTCCGTGCAGTTGATCCGACTTAAATGCTCGGTGTCGTTATGAGCTGGACCTAATGCGGCAAATTAGAACTTTGAATACCGAAGTGTGGAAACAGTAAGAATGTCAAATAACAAATAGTCGGAACAGTTTTGCACATTCGAAAATTTTGATTTAGCATTGTCTTGCATGCACTGCGCTATTGAAACAGTTATTGCTATGGTATCCTGATCCCAAAGCGTTAATTCACTGCACGGTTATCGTTACGGTGTGCGGTCCGGGCTATGTAGCTTCGTATGCTCAATTTATTTTCCGCCACCATCTCCATAAAATTATATTCCTGTGAAGAATGATGCTATTGTGTTGTTGAATCGGGTCTTAACCCCCGATGCTTTCTTCCGCCGGCACGAGCAAGGATCAGGTTTACAAGACTCGGAAAATATCTCTGCAGCAATATGACGAGAACAGCGTGAATCGTAATAATCTTTTCTCGTCTGCGGTTTAACAGTGCCCGTGCAATTGTACGGGCTGCTCTGCCCGCAGGCATGCGCAACCATTTTGGAATTCGGTCTTTTAACTCTGCATGATACACGCCGCGTTTGTCCACTTTACGGATTTCCGTTTCAATGAACCCTGGAACAATGAGTGTTACGGCGACGTCATGTTCTCGCAGTTCATGCCGCAGTGAATCGGCGAGTCCATGGATAGCGCATTTGCTCATGGCGTATGCAGAAAGGCTGGGAGTTGCAATATAACCGTTAACGCTTCCGATAAGTGCGATACATCCCCGTGATTCAATAAGACTCGGTCTTGTCGCCTGAATTGTCCTGATGACTCCGAAGACATTCGTTTCGAATTGTCGCCGGTAATCTTCAAGTGTCAGTTTTTCGAACCGTCCGGCGACGCCAAATCCGGCATTAGCAACAACATAGTCGATATGATCGAATTTTTTTCGGGCGAGTTCGACAGCAGCTTCAAGATCACCATCCCGGGTCACATCGCAGGACACTGCCAGCGCCTGTCGTCCCAATGATTGGATTTCTTCTGCGAGGATTGTGATGCGATCCAGACGGCGGGCTGCAAGAATGACCTCTCCGCCCAGCCTCGCAATTTCCAGAGCCAGAGCACGGCCTATGCCTGATGACGCTCCTGTAATAAACGTAACAGTTCCCGAAAAGTGTGCCATGCGATGAACCTTCCTGTTTTTGACGTATTATGACCGTGGACCGATGCCTGTCTGCGTTTCCGGCAAACAGTTATGTATAAAAACAAGCATGCAAGCTATGGAAAAACTGATCACAAGCCGTTTTATGAAGCTGCTTTCGAAATTACCATTGTAACAATATTATTGCTTTGACCGCTGAAATAAATAGCATTGCTCTGCTTGTACGGTCAAGATGAAATAACACGAAGGATATGATGCG
This sequence comes from uncultured Syntrophaceae bacterium, assembly GCA_964498145.1. Lineage (GTDB taxonomy): Bacteria > Desulfobacterota > Syntrophia > Syntrophales > UBA6807 > DSDU01. Next base: position 8,595 of record CAZCGI010000023.1, on the reverse strand, counting down.
GACTGTAATTGGATGGGAAACAGGAGGTTGCGGGCAGCAGAAGAAGCAGGCGAGGGACTGCTTCATCTGCCGCCCATCCGGGTTAGTGGTGTAGGCCCCTTGTATTCATTATGGCGTTATGTTGAAACTGAAACTTTCAATCAGGTTTTCCGATTCATCAAGGACAACCACGTGCCAGGTACCGATCTGATTGGGGCTTATAATTTTTGAACTGTAGGTTCTCCAGTTTGTAGAGTCAACCCCCAGGGTCACCCGGGCACGTTCAGTATTGCCGTAGTACCAGACGTGGGTAACTTCTGTGGCGGCATAGGCACCTATTACTTTCGTGAAACAGTATAGCTTTTCAACAGATGCAGGGAATGTGTTTCCAGCTGCGACAACCTTATAATTCTCGACGGTTCTGCAAATGGCGCCGTCAATGATATATAAGTTTTTCTGGTTCAGTGCGTTAGACGATTCGGCAACAAACATGCACAATAATAAAATTAAAATGGCACTGATAAAGGATCTGGTATAATGTCGACGCATCTTCTTACCCTCCTTCCCGCAAATGATCCGAACCGCTTGCCGAAAGAGTCATAGCTCCGGTTCAGTAATAATTTTAATGACCCCTTGTCGGTGAAGTGCAATAAATGCCTCATCACTTTTGAGTGCGTATGAAAGTATCATTGATCTTGACAGGCGCGCTTCAATAGCAATGAGACTAATGAGACCGATAACATAACAGGCACCGAGCATGTATTTGCCTGTCACAAATGATAGTATGGTTACTAAGAGAATTGTGAGCGGGTATGAATACAAAAGAATGAAGAGACGAAAGATTTTTATTAGCGGATTACCGGTCAATTGCCAATACGTCTGAAGAGATAGCCCGGGATCGACCATAATGACGACATCTCCCTTTTTATAATTATTGATAATTCGTTCATGGAGCGATCGTCTCGGGCTAAACATTTCAATCTACCTCGTCTTCGTTATTTTCTTAATGAGCGTCTCACAGGATTCTGTTGAGAGACGCCAGTTGGTGATAATTCCTCACCATGTCCAGTATCACCGGTGATCCATTTATATATGTCAATTACATGAAGTAGCGAATTTTTCGTTCTGTTGCCGGTATAAAAATTTTCATCCTTTGTTCGGTTTCTTCGCACATTTTAATTTCTCCATGGGCGAATCCGACGGCGTCATAATCGAATGTGGTGGCGTTAGACTTATTTGAGGAGATCTTGTCAGTGATTTTACCGGTGTGCCCTTTTCCCATGATGATTTCCTTTTCTATGCTTATGTTTCTGTGCGGTTCGTTTTATAAATAGACACTTGGTAAGAGCACGAGGAGATAAAAACTCACTATGGTAAATAAAAGCCCATAAAATATCTTGATTATGTGCTTCATGAATTCTTTCCCCCGCTACGCACTTATTAATTGGCAATTCTTTTATATGTGCACGTACATTGCTTGCTGCTATCGTACCCTATACGCGAAAATGATGCCAAAGTTGTAACCCATAGATATTATTTTATTATTCCGTTTCGGCGCTGTGAGTGGATATAGGGTATTTCCTACAGGATAAAAAGATAACTATTTAGAATAATACAGGAAAATCTTCCTGCCACGGGTGTATGGTTTTTACGGTGTGAGTGTATGGTATTTTGTACACTTATCGATATGGTAGGATCAAGTAGATCTATTTTTTGAAGTCTGTCGGCGTAATGTCATATTTTTTAAGAAGATTATAGAAATCGGCGCGGTATTTGCCAGCAAGTTGTGCTGCTTTGCTGACGTTCCCCCGTGTCATTTCCATCATCTGAATGATATAGCTCCGCTCAAAGATGGCTTTTGCCTCCTTCAAGGGTTTATGGCCGATTTGTTCTATTTCTTTTGGTGTTTGCAAGAGGTCTTCAGTGATGACATCATCCCGAGTCATGGCGACGGCATATTCAATGGTATTTTTCAATTGACGAACATTTCCAGGCCAATCCTGGAGCATCAATTGCTGCATCGCCTGTGGTGTAATGCCTTTTATTTTTTTGTTCATTTCCTTGGAAAACTGTTTCAGAAAATGGTCCACAAGAGGGGGAATGTCTTCCTTTCGTTCCTTGAGAGACGGGAGGTATATGGGAATAACATGAATTCTGTAGAAAAGATCTTCCCTGAACTGTCCCTTTGCTACTTCTTGTTCAAGGTCCTTGTTTGTGGCGACGATGAGCCGAACGTCGACTTCGATCGGTTCTTTACTGCCCACGGGATAAAACCTCCGCTCTTGAAGCACACGAAGCAGTTTTGCCTGTATTGACAATGGCATGTCTCCGATTTCATCGAGAAAGACGGTACCCTCGTTTGCCTGTGTAAAGAGACCGCCACGCGTTCTGATTGCACCCGTAAATGCACCTTTTTCATGGCCGAAAAGTTCGCTTTCAAGGAGGCTTTCCGGTATTGCTGCACAGTTTATATCGACGAAAGGTTTGTCTTTTCGCTCGCTTAAAAGATGTGTTGCTTTTGCAATAAGTTCTTTGCCCGTTCCGCTATCACCGTTGATATAGATGGTTGAGTCGGTTCCGGCGATGCGAATGACCTGTTCGAGAACTTCCTGCATTTTTTTGCTTCGTGCGATAATATTGGAGAAATCATACCGTTCGGTTATAATTCCTTTCAGTCTGTTAATTTCTGATATAAGTTTCCGTTTTTCTACGGCTTTTTCGATTTGTAATAAGAGTTCTCTCCCATCGAATGGTTTGGTGAGATAACTGTAAGCTCCTTTCTTCATTGCGTTGACTGCACTTTCTATTGTGCCGTACGCCGTGAGGATAATTACGGGCATCTCCGGGTGGATCATGTGCATGTTTTGCATTAACGTAATGCCGTCGGAACGAACCAACTGAAGGTCTACGATAGCAATATCGAAGACCTCATCTTTGATCATCTGAAAGGCATCATCTTCATCCGCAGCAGTTGCAACGGAATAATTCGCCGATTCCAGACGTATCTTCATTAGTTCAAGTATATTTCTGTCGTCGTCAACGACAAGTATTCGTCCCCCGTTCATCTATTGTGTGAGTTCCTTTCGTTTTTGTTCGATTTCAATATCAACCTGTTTTGATTTTTCAATCGCTTCAAGTACATCTACCCAGATTTCCGCCTGGTCGCGGAATGGACTTTCAGGAAATCGGGCAATAAGGTAATTGAAGTATTCAATCGATCGTTTGTAGTCTTTTTCCGGGTTCTTATGGTGTGCATATATGAGTGCCATGTTAAAAAGCGCCTCATCACCGGGTGGAATGGCTGGAAATAGTTCCACTACTTTTCGGTTTTCTTCGAATGCCTGTTTGAAATTTCCTATGTTTACCAGTTGACGTCCCTGTTCCATGGCCTGCCGCGCTTCTATCTTTCCTTTATTTGTTTCTTGTGAGGAAATGCCGACGTACGTCCGTCCGGTTTGTTTCATGGATTCCAGAACGGCTATCCATATTTTTGCTCGTTCTGCGTGTCTACTTTGGGGAAATTCTTCAACAAGTCTTTTAAAATAGGAAATGGACCGGGAATAATGCATATCAGCAGCCCCGGAACGGGCATGCAGCAGCCCCATATTATAGAGAATCGTATCTCCCGGCTTTCCTTTTCCCGCCAGTAAAAGCGCTTTTTCATGCATGAGTAACGCTTCGTCCCATCTTCCCTCGTCAAGATAGTCCTTTCCCTGAGACAGATAGTTCCTGGCTTTCCAATGTCTCTCGACCGATGAAAAGGTCGAACAACCGACGCATCCAATAATGATTAAACTGGCAATGCAAAAGTAAAGGTACTTCCATTTCCAGTTTCGCTTTCGACCCAAACTTTACCTCCGTGTGCCATGATTATATGCTTGACAATTGCCAGGCCTAAACCGGTTCCTCGCTTGTGATTCGCATCCGAATTTCGGGCCTGCCTGTACTTATCGAAGATTTTATCCCATTCTTCCACTGGTATTCCGGGACCCGTGTCCTTAATGGAAACGTGAGCCCACCCGTTTGACTGTTCCGATGATATAGTGATCAGTCCTCCTTTGGGAGTAAAATTAACTGCATTACTCAATAGATTCCTCATGAGCTGGCTGATTCGCTCTCCGTCCATCTTCGTCACTCGTATGTGGTTTGACAAGCGCTCCTCGAAACGAATCACTTTTGACTGTGCGAGCGGTTCAATTTCAAATATCGCTTTTCTGATCAATGGGATAATGTCGCCCTCTGTAAATGCATAGGTCATCATGCCGGCTTCCATCTTTGATAAATCGAGCAGGGAATTAACTAATGATATAAGACGCTTATCCTCCTCGGCGATGATGTTCAAGAGTCGTTTCTGTTTGATCGTGATATTCCCGCCGACTCCTTCGAGGAGCAGGTTAGTTCCTTCCTGAATAGATGTTAGGGGGGTTCGAAGTTCGTGAGACATGATGGAGAGAAAATCCGACTTCATGTTATCGACTTCTTTCAGCTGTTCACACATGGAATTAAATGCATCGGCCAACTCTTTGATTTCCGGAGGAGAAGATACACGAAGTGTGCTGCTGAAGTTTCCCTTTGCTATGTCCTGTGTTTTTTTCTTCATGATAGAGAGCGGTTTTATGATGTTTCTTGTTATGACAACGGATATCACAATTCCCAAAAGGAGTGTAGTCATAATAATGGCGAGCGCAACGGAACGGGAATTCGTTACGGCGCTGTCGAGCTGCTTAATTTTATCAAACGTATTGTTTCTGCTGTAGTCTTCAAGATATTTCAGTGCTGTGATTGTTTGGTTTGCAAGTTCTTCTTTTTTCCCCGCAAACGATTCGTAGTCATAGGGCCGATCCGTTTTCAGATTTTCCATTTCTTCCATCACGTGAGATTGATACTGCCCGTGAATTTTCTTCGCCTGGGTAAGTAAATTCTTCATTTCAGGAGAATCAGCTATGGTGTATGCCTGTTGAAGATATGTATTAAAATCGACTTTTGCGGTCAAAAAATGATCGTAAAGGGAGATGTCCCTCATGACGATGGCTTTCTTTTCATATCGGATCTGTTCAAAAAGCGAATCTGTCAGCTTTTTCTGCAGATCCAGCATTTGATTATCCGTTTCCAGTACCGACCGCGTTACCATATTTACATTAATGAGCTGGTACATTGAGTAGATACTTGCAACAACTACCATCGTCAGGATAATGGTATAGCCGATAACGAGTCTTGAAAAAATGGTAAATTTCATATTAGCTTAACAAACACAGGCGCATCGGTTTTACATCGCCCGTTTCTTCCATAAAGAGTCATATTATCATAGCGTTAAAAGTCACGAGGTCTTCATACACTGTTTTCTTAACCTGTGCATAATGAGACTTTTTCAACTGCCATTTAATGTCTGACTAGCACAAAGGCAAAAGGGATGCCACTGTTTTCTTTTCGATGAAACTCATTGGCACTAGCCTAATTATCATATTGATATCATAGTATAAAGAAGGATGCAGGCGATTTATCTCATCAGTTCCAAGGTCCAATCCCGTTGACTGAACTGTATGAAAATCCCTCCAAAAAAAGTATGCTCCTGTGAGGGTTTAGCTAAAGTGCCGTTTCTGGCAGGGGGGCATGTGTATGCCGTTCAATGCAAAAAAGTGCGATCGAAAATGGGCAGAAAATAATATAGTCCATCATATCAGTGTAATAGGATTATTTATTTTCGGTGGCATACTGATTGCTGTAATTCTTGAAAAATACATTGAAGGTCAGGAGGTAATATGAAAATATTGGTTGTCGATGATGACGCTCTTGTGGCCTGGAACATTGAGGAAATGATCGAGAACGAAAACCACCATGTCATGACCGCGGCGAATGGTACTGATGGCCTTATAAAATACTTCCGATTCAGACCGGATGTGGTAATTACGGATGTTCACATGCCTGGTAAAAATGGATTTGAGTTAATGAATGAAATACGAATGCATGATCCTGATATCCGAGCGATTTACATGAGTGCTGACCCTCACCAGGCACAAGTATTCCGCCGATCGAAACGTCGGGAGCATCCCGCCGCATTTCTTAAAAAACCCTTTTTGGATCGGGAACTTATGCGGTTACTGTTTAATACGGTACATCAATAACGAGTTCCATCTGCCGGTCATGATGACCGGTTCTGCCGATTTCATAATTACCTTATGCCTTGTTGTTGCGACAGATATGAAATACAGGGCAAGGGGCAGCCGGCTGCCTTCAGTCACTGCCTGAAAATCCGGTGATCCGGGAACGTTTCCTCAGGGAGCCGCTTTCCTCAATATTGCTTCATCCGAATCCTTCCTGCTTGGTTTTATCCTGTTCAATTGATCTCATTGTACGTGTGAGGGTGAAAATCTGCAACCCTTGCAACAGTCCAGGAATACTCAATATCTATTAAAATGTTTAAACAGCTGTATGACTGAGGGGCTACCATATCTATTTGATAATTTTATTTTATTAAGGAGATAAAAATGAGATATGGCGTGCCTGAGGGATTTGGCTGCGATGAATGAATTTTTAATGCTTGACATGGAAGGTTTATTGCTTTATTCCGCCCGCAAAAAGAATAATCAACAATTGAAGAGGCAACCCATGGAGGACGAAATACCTTTAGGCCATTGTTTGGCCCTATTAAAATGCAGTGTCGGCATTGTTGCGGTCATTCTGGTTACGTTCCTTTCACCTTTTTTCTCCCAGTCTACCATGTCTTCCCAGATGATCGATTACAAGCCGATTACCTCAACAAATCAATCGTGTAAAATTGCATCAGGTATCGAAATCGACAATAGGATTGCCGCTGATACGATTTCAATAAGAGTATCAAAGGCTGAGCAATTATTCCATCCAATGATCAAAGAGGCGGCAGATCGTTATGGCGTAGAAATTGCCCTTGTGAAGGCAATTATTATGGTTGAATCGAGTTACAATCCCAATGCAGTGTCCCGTAAGGGAGCGAAAGGCCTTATGCAGTTGATGCCCCGAACTGCAGAAGCTCTCGGTGTGGAAGATAGTTTCAATCCGGAAATAAATATTAATGCCGGTGTCCGGTATTTAAAAAAATTGATGAATCAATTTGACGGAAATACTAAGCTGGCTCTTGCCGCCTACAATGCCGGGATGAGACACGTGCGATACTATGACGGAATACCTCCGTTTCGAGCGACCCGCTATTATATTAACAAGGTTTATCACTATTATAATTATTATAAGGATCGAGCGGGGCAGGAAGTTGGCGACGCATAATGAAGCAACGATTTCCCTTATACTATAAAGATTAACGGGATCGTTGTTTCAACATGGATGAGTTCATGATGAACGCATGCCGGTGGATGCTTTTTTCATCTTATCGGTTATTGGTTAACTTTCCGTTTCCGATCGATGTTTCCCCAGAAAATTTTCAATGATACCTGCCACAGTTTCCGGTTGTTCCATCGGCAGGAGGTGACCTCCGCCCGGTACCATTCGGTAACAACCCTGCGGGAGTGCCGATACAACCCGGGGTAGATCGATGAAATGCCGATTTTCGCTTGCTTCTCCCTCAACGATAAGAATGGGACAGGATATACTCGGAAGGAGAGGCCATGGATTGTGGTCCATTCCTCCCATAAAAAGGGCTGCTTCTTTCCGGGGTGAACAGGTAAGACATAACCCTCCTTCGTCTTGTTCTGTCATGCCGTACTTGATATACAGATCAAGCACTTCATTGTTCCAGGATGCAAAGAGTGGTCGTGATGAGAGGTACTGTAATGCTTCGGTTCGATCACGCCAGTGATTCTTCCGTCGAATTGCTTTTGCGGCAAGGGGATGAGTATCAATGGTCATTGGATGATGATAAAATTGAATGGGCAGAAAGATAGGTTCGATGAGCACCATTGCCCTGGCTTTGATTGCGTAAGAAGCATTTGCAATCGTGGCGACGATACCGCCCATGGAATGTCCCACCAGGAAGGGCTTTTCAATCCTGAGCATCTCACATAGAAGAGAGATATCTTGTGCGAGCAGTTTCCAACTGATTCCACCTGTTTCAGGTGATGCTTCTCTATGGTTACATAAGCTCGGCACAATGACACGGTAGGTTGTCGACAACTGCCGAGCTATGGGGTGCCATGTCCATGGTAAAAAACCGGTCGCATGCAGAAAGAT
>CAZCGI010000023.1:0-449 GCA_964498145.1 uncultured Syntrophaceae bacterium | reverse complement strand
CCATCCTAAAGAAGATAGGAAAGTTCCGTACCGGCGATGTGCTGATGCCGTGTGTGAGGTTTTTTCATATAATTGTTCGAGATGTGGGTATGGTTAACACGATTCTTCAATCTAAATTGAGAAACGGTATATCGTTTACCCTTGATGCCTTTTTGCATTTTATCTGCATTTTACTGACGAAATCCCTTTCACGTATAGCCGTTGTTGCGACTTTCGAATCCCGCTGCCCTTCTTAATCAGTAGAGAGAACAACCAGGGCATCGACGGCGACAGGTTTTCCATCGTGAATTTTAATGGGGTTGATGTCGATCTCTTTTACCTTATCATAGCGCAGTCCTATCTCCCCCAGGGCAATTAGAATATCGGCCAGCATTTCTCGATCCACCGAGGGCTTGCCGCGAACAGGACCGAGGATTTTTTTTGCCCGGATACTGTCCATCATCTCCATG
>CAZCGI010000022.1:0-12863 GCA_964498145.1 uncultured Syntrophaceae bacterium | reverse complement strand
AGAGTGCCGGCGCAATAACGTTCGTCTTCGATGTACCTCCCATCATTCCTTGCCTTTCATTCTGCCCAGATAATCCAGATATCCCTGAAGAATAATGACGGCGGCAAGCTTATCCACCACCTGTTTTCTTTTTTTTCTGCTCATGTTAGCTTCAATTAAAATTCTTTCAGCCTCTTTCGTTGACAGGCTTTCATCCCATTTAATAACGGAAAGGGGAAATCTCGATTGGAGGATATCGACAAACCGATTGACCTTTTCGCACTGCACTCCTTCGGTGCCATCAAGCATCACGGGGTAGCCGATAACAATTTTTTCGACATGATATTCCCTGATACACTCAGCAATCGCTTCGATATCCCGTTCCATGTCTTTTCGAAAAATCGTAGCAAGTCCCTGCGCCGTCAATCCGAGTTCGTCACAGACGGCCAGTCCGATCCTCTTGTCTCCATAATCTATGCCGAGTATTCTCATAGCTGTATCTCTTTCTCTTAGAAGTTCATGAAGCTACCACATCAATTTCACTATAATCAACTGAATTCTCCGACTTCAGCGGCACAGAATACAACAGGCACAATATGGAAAACGCATCAGCAACAGTGAATTTCATTTATCATTGTATAATCGAACATATTCTGATATTTTTCGAAGTATTATGCAACGGCAGTTCCCCGTCGCGATTGAAGTTTCAAGGCGATATATACTGACACGCCGTTCAAAAAACAGGATGTGACTAATTCTCCGACAGTTGTAAGATTGTCGGACGGTCAACAACGGAAGCAACACCACAGAGGAACACATTCATGAAGCATATCATTCTCGGTACGGCGGGTCACGTTGACCACGGCAAAACAGCCCTTATCAAGGCCCTCACCGGCATTGATACCGATCGTCTTAAAGAGGAAAAAGAAAGAGGCATTACTATAGAATTGGGGTTTGCCCAATTCATGCTGCCAGAGGGACAGCAAATCGGGATTGTTGATGTCCCCGGTCATGAGCGATTTGTAAAAAACATGGTAGCAGGCGCCGGAGGAATCGATGTCGTTGCCATGGTAATTGCAGCGGACGAAGGAGTTATGCCTCAGACAACAGAACACCTCAATATCTGCCAGCTCCTGGGTATCAAAAAGGGTTTGGTGGCTCTCACAAAAATTGACCTCGTTGATCGGGACTGGCTTGATCTCGTCACCGAAGACGTCCGTGAATTTTTGCAGGGCACATTTCTCGAAGGAGCTCCCATTATTCCTCTTTCCGCTATAACAGGCGACGGCATTTTTGATTTTGCATCGGCCCTTGAGCAGGTAATTTCAGATACGGAAGAACGGAGCGACACCGGCTTTTTCAGGCTCCCCGTAGATCGGGTATTCACTATGAAAGGATTTGGAACGGTCATCACGGGAACCCTCATGTCCGGACAAATCAAGGTGGGAGATACCGTCGATATAATGCCTCAGGACTTGAAAACAAAGATCAGGGGAATTCAGATTCATGGAAAAGCCGAAGAAAGCGCTTTTGCCGGTCAGCGAACGGCAATCAATCTTCAGGCAATCGATAAAGAGCTTCTCAACAGAGGAGATGTCTTGACAACGACGGATACATTCGCGCCATCGTTGCGGATGGACATATTACTCAGATATCTCTCAGTTTCAGGTAAAAAACTTAAAAACCGGGCACCTGTCCGGTTTCATATCGGAACAAATGAAATTATGTCCCGTATCATTTTTCACGGCAAAAATGAGATAGAACCGGGAGAAGAAGTGTTTGCCCAGATTCTTCTCGAATCACCGGCAGTAGCGATGGCCAACGATAGATTTGTCATACGAAGTTATTCACCAATCACTACGATTGGGGGTGGAATAATACTTGATCCCGTAGCAAGAAAATATAAGGGATCGTCTGAAAACACATTCGATCAGTTATCACTTTTGAAAAAAGGCGACGCCATTGAAAAAACGAAGGTTATTCTTGAACGCGCCGGGCTCAGCGGCATCACGGGACGGCAGTTATCGGTGAGAACGGGGATTCCCATGAACAGTCAAACCAAAATTCTCGAGGAAATGTTTTCCCGGAAGGAGGCACTGCTGTTAGACAGAGATGATTTGACCGTCGTCTCCTCTCACGCATACAAACAATTGCAGAATAAAATACTTCATGAGACCATATCATACCATAAGGCATTTCCATTGAAGGAAGGTTACCCCAAGGAGGAACTCAGAATAACGATCGGAAGATACATTGAAATTAAACTTTTCAACAGGTCTATTAAAGACTTGGAAAAGGAAGGGAGAATCATCGTTGAAAAGGAATTCATAAGGGCACCTGAGCATCGGGTGGACCTGAAGGGAGAGTTAAGTGAACTCCGCAACAAGATCGAGACAATCTATCAAGAAGCGTTATTGACACCACCGTCGACCAAGGAACTTGCCGAACAATTTTCACATAAAACGAAAGAATTTAATAATGTCTTATCGGTAATGCTTCAGGAAGGACTTCTTATAAAGGTCAACGAGGAAATGTATTTCCATAAGACACCGTTTAATAAGCTCAGGGATGACTACCGTACCTTCCTAATCAAGAATGAAAAAGTCACGCCCGCACTATTCAGAGACTTGACCGGGCTTTCGAGAAAATATACGATTCCACTTATGGAATACTTTGATAAGATAAAGTTGACAATACGTGTCGAGGACTACCGCATTCTCCGAGAAAGAACGACTCATGAAGCATAGTAGAGAAAATTTACCCATTGACAAGTTGACTGTCACATATTACGACGGGACAGTTGATTCATGCATAACCGATAGTATTATCAGGGAACTTTCAGTCGATCTCTTTGTCAATGGACTCAAGATTATAACCATAGCGTGTGCCGGCATCCATGTGGATGAGCTGGCAGCGGGATTTTTGAGATCGGAAGGCATCATCACATCATCGGATGACATTGCACGTATCGATGTGTCGGATGATATGACAACCGTACATGTGTCACTCAATACGCAAATAACGATTCACGAAGAGAGATCGATTTTCTCGAGCGGCGCACGAGAAAGTATAAGCCATATTCCGGAGAAGTCCTTGACATCGAGCATACGAATACCCGTTTCAAACGTTCTCGATCTCATGGAAAAGCATCTTTCATCAACAACAATACACAGCATAACCCATGGCACGCACTGTTCATCACTCATCAATGCGGATGGAACTTTTATCATATCGAGAGAAGACATCGGACGGCATAACACGTTTGATATGATCGGCGGTTTTTCGTTGCTGTCTGACTTTGATTGTTCTAATACGATTATCGCTACAACGGGGCGAGTGTCGACGGAAATAATTTTTAAAGTATGGAAATTGGGTATACCAATCATTATCTCGCATGCAGTTCCCACTTCACGGGCAATAGCAACAGCGACTGAGGCGGGAATAACCATTATCGGGTACATGAGAAAAGGAACGATGAGAGTGTATTCTCACGAAGAACGGGTGAAATTTTGATGACAAAGCATACATATATAAAAGACATCGACGTGGCGAACAGGATTAACGACCTGTTTCTCGTTACCGACAAAACCCTGGCTGTCTCACAAAAGGGGAGCCCCTATCTCAGCGTTCGCTTGCGAGACAAAACGGGGAACATAGAAGCACGGGTCTGGGAGAATGCCGAGGAATTAAACAAGCTATTCCAGACAGGTGATGTTATCGAAGTCAGGGCTCGGGCAGTCAGTTTCAGGAACACCATACAATTGGCCATCACGCACATTAGGAAGATCGATGATCGTGAGATTGAACCGGCGGATTACTCCCCGGCAACCGTCTATGATATAGACGACATGTTCAGAATTATTTTAGAATTTGTTGAAAAAATTGCATCGCCGCACCTCAGGACATTGCTTCAGGCAATCTTTAACGATGACGAAATAGTGTATGCATTCAAACGAGCCCCTGCCGCAAAGGGAATGCATCATTCATATATCGGAGGGCTTCTCGAGCACACCCTCTCAGTTACAAGGCTCCTCGATGCAGCCGCCGATCATTATGCAAATATAAATAGAGACCTCCTGTTGACGGGAGGCATTCTTCACGATATCGGTAAAATTTATGAACTTTCCTTCCAGAAGATAATCGATTATACCGATCAAGGCAGGTTGGTTGGTCATATTGTGCTCGGTGTTGAACTGGTAAATAAGAAGATAGCCGGTATCGAAGGATTTCCTGAACAGCTTGCACTTGAACTCAGACATATATTATTGAGCCATCATGGTGTGTTGGAATACGGTTCACCGAAAAGACCGAAAACGCTGGAAGCATTGCTTGTTAATACGATTGATGATATGGATGCCAAGGTTAATGCATTCCAGGGATTCATTGACAGTTCCAATGATGACGAATCGAGCTGGACACCTTATCACCGACTTTTTGAACGATTTATCTATAAGAGTGCCGATAAGGGAGATCTCCCTGATAACGGGGACAATCATTCATGACGGGCAGAGATCATCGAACATTTGGCAGTCATCGACCGCCGATATCTCAATATACCCGTTCACCGAAGATGGCCGTTCCGATTCTCACAATCGTCGCGCCTTCTTCCACGGCTACCCGGTAATCCTGAGTCATCCCCATGGAAAGCTCATTCATTTCAATACGAGGAATGTTCTCTTCAATAATGATGTCACGCAACTCTCTGAGCGCGGCAAAGTAAGGCCGTGCATCTTCCGGATCATCAAACCAGGGCGGCATGGTCATAAGCCCTTGGACCGAAATGTGCTCAAGGGCAGAAATTTCTTTGATCATGGCAACAGCATCATCCCGGGCAATACCGCTTTTACTCTCTTCTCCGCTTACATTTACCTCAACAAGAATTTTCATTTGTATTCCCGCAGCACCGGCTCGTTTATCAAGTTCCTGAGCCAGTTTCAATCGATCCACGGAATGAATCATATCAAACAGCCTCACGGCATATTTAGCCTTGTTCGTTTGAAGATGGCCGATCATATGCCACTCCAGCGATTTACCCATTTTCTCTATCTTTCTCTTCCCTTCCTGAACATAGTTCTCTCCGACGATATCCAAACCTGCCCGGATTGCTTCTTCAATTCTCTGATCGTCAACGGTCTTGGTCACCCCCATAAGTCTGATGTCGGACGGATTTCGATTTGCCCGTCGAGCCGCAGCGGCAATGGTCTCACGTATCCTTTGTATATTATCTGCAATTGACGACATTGATCTCATCCCTTTCTCTAAAAAAACCTTTTCTAAAGATCAGTCACCTATAAAATGTAAAGCCCGACTAACACAAACCGGCATAATTGAGAGCCGGGGTTCCACCTTGTTTAATCTATTGTTTTACGCGTCCGATTTTAATCGATTCGCCTCGGTAAACGTGTCTTTGACACATTTTGCAACACAATGATTCCGACTTTAAAACGATACGGCACCGACTTCCTTCAGCACAGTGACAACCTCAGTCAGCGGCAAACCGACAACATTCGTATATGAACCATGTATCTCTTTGACAAAATATCCGGCCATACCCTGCACGGCATAGGCACCTGCCTTGTCGTATGGCTCAGGCGAGTTAATATACCACTCCAGCTCATCCATCTCGATCTCCTTGAACACCACGCTTGATTCGACAACCTGACTCACCACTGTTTGTGCGCTTTTCTTCACAATGGTGAAACCGGTTATGACACAATGCTCTCTGTCACTCAGTTTCTTCAGCATTTTCCGTGCGTTCTCACGAGTCTGGGGCTTACCGAGAACTTCACCGTCAATGACAACGATCGTATCGGCACCCAATACCCATGCATCGGGCATCTGTTCTGCTATAGCATAACTTTTTTCCCGTGACATTCTGGTAACATAGTCAACAGGCAATTCGTCGAGCAGAAAATCTTCATTCACATCACCCGGAATAACATCGAACTGCAGACCAATTTCCCGGAGAAGCTGTTGCCTTCGTGGCGACGCGGACGCTAGAATAAATGATGATAACATTTTTTATGATTTTTCCCTTCTCTGCTCTATAACCGATACAATTTCGGCAGTGAAAAGCGTGATCGTAGCCAGGTAAAATACCCAGATAACAACGTATACCAGCGCCTTGAGTGATCCATAAACAAAACCGGCAGGATTACCTCCCTGTGAAAGATAATAGCCGAATCCCATTTTAGCAATATCAAGGAAAACGGTACCGACGATGCCTCCGATGAGTGCATTGAAAAACGATATCTTTTTGTTGGGGATAACCATGTATATAAGGGTGAAAAATGCAACAATGACCGAAAGAGGTATTATATAGCGGATAAGCGTACTGTTGAGGAGAAAATATCCTATATGCCATTTTTGCAGCACCGTTTCACCCGCGTTGATAACAATGGAAAAAAGGATGACCATCAGCCCGGCGGGAATAATGGAGATTCCCATGAGCAGTGACCGAACGTAATGTCTTTTGTTTTCTACTTTAAAAATAGTGGTAAACGCCGCTTCCAATGAGCTCACAAACATTGTCGATATCCATAATAGAAAGCCCAACGCCACCCATCCTGTGAATCCGCTGACATCAGACAATTTTTTGATCTCAAAGATTAACTTTTCCTCCACATACGGATGCAGTTCCCGGATAAATTCCACAACGGCAATGTAAGCTCGTTCCGAAGACCCCAACAAAACGCCGCTCGCGTAGAATATAAGAAAAAGTATGGGAATCACCGATATAATGGAATAAAAAGCCACTGCAGCGGACATCGTCAAACAGTCGTCATCCAGGAAAGCACGGATCGCATCCCATAGTATCTTTACCGGTAACTTCATGTAATATTTCAGGAGATCCTTATCCATTCCATTCAACTCTGCATTATCATATCCGCTGGTAATATTTTGAAAAAAACTCCCTACAGTTTCTACTGAGATGTCACATAAAAACAGCCCCTCGGTCACTTATAAATCGGAACTCGTCTTTCCACTTCACAGTCCTTGCTTGATCAGCCGTACACCTGACTGGTTCAGTTCAAATTGCATAAGATCTCTGGCGAGCACTAAAGGACCCGTATAGCTCTTGCGACACTGTGCCTCCATGTCGACATCGTCACATTCAGGATAGAAGTGTGTTAACACAAGGTTTTTTACCTGTGCCATCGATGCGATATTACCTGCTCGTGAAGGAGTAAGATGGCCATCAACTTTCAGTTCATCCGGCAGCGCTGCTTCACAGATTAAAATGTCCGCATCGCTGGCAAGTTCCACAACATTACTACATACGTCCGTATCACCGGTATACACAATTATCAAGCCGTCATCTGTTTCAATTCTGAAGCCGACACTGCTTTTAATATGGTTGAGCGGGAAGGTCACAATATCAAATCTATCGTCTCTATACCTATCGGTACCCATGCTATCAAACTCAATAAATCTCATTATACCGGGATCCAGCTCAATCCACTGCCCGTAAACATTTCTCAAACCGTCATAAAAATCTTTTATCCCCCGACTCCCCCCGATAATAAAAGGGGTCCGCCGTCGTAAGGTTTCAGGATATTTCGTAGAGAAAATAAATGGTACGAGTTCACCGGTGTGATCAGGATGTAAGTGTGTTAAAAGGATATGAGTTACATCGGAAATGGTAATATGTGTTTCAAGGAGGCGTCTCATCGTCCCCGCCCCGAGGTCAAACAACACCTTTGCCGTTGAAGTTTCCACAATCGCTGAGGGAGAACTTCGTCTCAAAGAGGGCACACAGGTCCCTGAACCGAGGATCGTAATTGTTACAGTTTCCATATCAATACTGAGCGCTTACCCGGCCCCGATAACTTTCACAATATATTTTCTCGTTCTCGGACCATCAAATTCGCAAAAAAAGAGCGACTGCCATGTGCCCAGCACGAGATTTCCTTTTTCTACCAAAACGGTTTCCGAAGACCCAATGAGAGAAGCTTTTATGTGAGCCGCTGAGTTGCCCTCCATATGCCGGTAATTGTCATGCAGAGGAATGACTTTATCAAGTTCCATAATAATATCCCGCGGCACATCGGGATCGGCATTTTCATTTATGGTCACCGCTGCCGTTGTATGAGGAACAAAGACGTAACATATTCCGCTGACTACATTTCTCTCTCTCACCACGGAAGCAACTGCGCGCGTGATGTCGATCATCTCGAACCGCGAATTCGTTCGAATCGATAATTGTTTCATACAACACCTCGGTTTATATATATTTTGACTTATTCTTCAGTATTGGCTATAGATTATAAAGCAACGGATCATGTTTTTCAATTTACTTGACATTTAGCATGAAAGAATGGTGCCATGAAGCCCGAAGAATTTTTGAAAGGTGTCCATCTTTTTCAATCGTTGAGCGATGAAGACAGCGAACGGCTCTCCACTTCATTGAGACGGCGATCACTCAAAAAGGGAGAAGTCCTTTTTAGAAAAGGTGATGAGGGGAGCACGCTCTATATCGTGAGATCAGGAAGCATACGAATCGTACTTCCTTCCAGCACGGGTGACGAAGTCACTCCCGCTATATTGACCGAGAGGGACTTTTTCGGTGAAATGGCGCTTCTCGATGGAATGCCTCGATCCGCTGATGCTGTAGCGATGGAACCGTCAGAGTTATATGCTCTGAACAGGGAAGACTTTTTATTGTTCCTGAAAAACAATGAACAGGCGATAAAATCAATTTTTTCATTCCTTTCCATGCGTCTCCGTAAGACCGACGACCTCCTGGAAGATGTCTGCTTTCTAACCATATCAACCAGACTTGCCCGAAGATTGGTAGACCTGGCTGAAAACTACGGTCATGTTGATGAAAATGATAGCACGCTACACATCGATCTCCGTCTTACGCAGAAAGACCTTGCAAGCATGGTAGGTGTCACACGGGAAAGTATAAACAAAGAATTACGTGTCCTCCGAGAGAAAGACCTTGTAAGTACATCAGGAAATACTATACAAATACTTAACATGGAGCGCCTCAAGAAAAGGGCACATTTATAAAACCGCCGTGTGTTGCCGATAATACCACTATTGAACAGGCAAAACGTTATGCATTGGTATAAAGACTGCCAATTAATGGAGAGGTTTGGATGAGTGACGATAAAACATGTGACGCATTTCACACTTAACATATGAAGCGATTCATTGCCTATGTCTAAGATCATAGATATTCTTCCAGCAAAAGAGCATCAGAACATACAGACACCGCGTTCTGAGATTCGCCTCATGCTGCAGCACATATGAGAGGTAAGGAGCAGTCACGGTGACATCTTTGACATATAGTCTATTGATAATTATTATGGCCGTATTCGGCAGTATTGTGGGCAGTTTTCTCAATGTGTGCATCTGCCGAATTCCTGAGGAGAAATCGATAGTTTTCCCCGGCTCTCACTGCCCGAAATGCAATCAGCCCATAAAGTTCTATGACAACATACCGATTGTGAGTTATCTCATTTTAAAAGGTCGGTGCAGAAACTGTCAAACCAGGATATCGCCTCAATACCCTGTTGTCGAATTAATAACGGCGTCTCTTTCAGTTCTTCTTTTCTGGCGTTACGGCCTGTCGTTACAATACGTTGCTACCTTCACTTTCACATGCGCCTTAATAACGATAACATTCATAGATCTTGAACATCAAATTATTCCCGACATCATCACTCTCCCCGGAATTCCCCTCTTCTTTCTTGCAGCAATCTTCATCATGAAACTACGACTGATCGACGCTGTCCTGGGGATTATTATCGGAGGAGGTATTCTTTACTTAATAGCCTTTGCATATGAACTGCTGAGAAAAACGGAAGGTATGGGCGGCGGCGACATCAAACTTCTCGCAATGATGGGAGCGTTCCTCGGTTGGCAGTCACTCTGGTTTATCATCATGGTAAGTTCAATTTTAGGGGCGGTTGTAGGCATTACTGCCATGATGATCAAGAAGCAAGACATGAAATATGCCGTCCCGTTCGGCCCGTTCTTATCAGTTGCAGCAGTCAGTTATTTGTTTTTCGGAGCATATGTGACGAAGCTTCTTTTTCTCAGATAGGAAGCTTAGGGAAAACAAAGATTGTAAAGGTATCCTGTTTCAGTGAAACTGCCGACAGGCTGGTCAAATTCACAGAAAACTGTGAATCAAGATGATAAGATGCTTATAGTGATCATTACTTGGGAGCTTTTCGTGCTTATTTGTTTTAAAACGATTTATCAAACTGGCAGCGCTCTATTATAAGGCACAATAATTGCAAGAAATTATTCCCTATAGGGCACCTTATAAAATGACGATATATAACGAGGCTGCTTACAATATAACAGGGAGAAATTTTTTAATGTCCAGGCATGGTTTCACATTGATAGAAATGATCGTTGTAATGGCGATCATCGGCATAGTGGCAGGAATCGCTGCACCAATGTTTAACTCTTATATGATTGATGCACGATTGAGGGAAGGAGTAAGAAATCTAAAATCAGACATGGAGTTGGCAAAAATAAGGGCCGTAAGAGAAAATGCACATGTTGCCGTAACATTCGATACCGCCACTGACAGTTATACGATCTTTATTGACAACGGAGCCGGTGGAGGCACGGCCGATGACTGGGTGAAAAACGGGGGTGAAGTGGAAATTAAAACTGTTAATCTTCCCGATGATGTGGATATGTATGACGTAAATTTCAGCAGTACGGTTCGAATCGTATTTGGGGGAACAGGACTTCCCATTAATAAATTCGGTCATTGTTATATGAAAAACGCTAATGATAAGTACATGGGCACAAAGGTAACCATACTCGGTCTGATCAGTCTGGTGGAAAGTAAGGATGGCGGCGCCACATGGACAGACATGGAATAAACTGCAATCAAGGGTTGGACAAATATGAAGTTACTTAAAAACATGATGGGACAGACGCAGGGGTTCACCATAGTAGAAGTCATGATTGCCATACTGATATTTTCGGTCGGCATCCTGGCGGCTGCTACGATGCAGATAAGCGCTATCAAAGGCAATCAAATAGGGATTGAAGTCACACAGGCAACATTTCTTGCCCAGGATATGCTCGAACAACTGAAAAACAGTGATGACATCTCAACGGTTGCCGACGGCAGCGATGTTGTCGGAATATATAATCGAAGTTGGACGCTCACTGCAGCAACTGGTGCGGCTCGAACTGCCACGGTGGACGTGTCATGGACTGTCAATGGCAAGAACCACAATGTTTCATTGACGACAATAACGCGAGGAGACGGTTCCTAATGCTTAAAGAAGGTAATTCCAAGCTGTTTCGACTTCCTAAGGGATTTACTCTCTCAGAAATCTTGATTGCTCTGGCTATCATGGCAGTGACAGTTGGCGCAATTTACGGCGTTTATATCTCGTCAAATAGTTCCTATAAAACGCAGGACAGGGTCGTCACAGTTCAGCAAAGCGTGAGAGCGAGCACCGACTTCATGGTCCGAGAAATCCGTTTGGCCGGTCTTGATCCGATGTCACCAGCAACAGATGCTACCGACACAAACGGAGCGGGAATAAAAGAAGCAACGGCAACCAAAATACGATTCACCGCGGACATGGATTTGGATGGAACGATTGACGACGCCAATGAAGAACGGGTCTCGTATGAATATGACGCCGCTAATGATCAGATTACTCGATGCCTTTACGAAGGGACAGCAAGTTCGTCTGGATTTGCTGCATTGACCGGAAATATCACGGCCATGACATTCAGCTATCTTGATGAGGACGGGAACACTGTTGCCGTGCCGGTGGCGGCAGCGGATCTTGACGATATTAGAACGGTGGTTATCTCGATAACCGGTCAGGGGTTGGATTCAAAGGGTCGGACATTCACGCGAACCATAAGCACCCGTGTCAGTTGTAGAAATCTCTATTAGAAAAAACGGGGTATTCATAATGAAGATGTCATCAAACACGATCATCAATAATGAAAGGGGCTACGCGCTCATCGTTGCCATACTCGTGCTCGCTCTTATTTCCTTGATCGGGTATGCCGCAGTCAGAACATCGACCGTGGAACTTCAGATTTCCGGCAATGAGCAACAGATTGCCAACAATTTCTACGACGCCGAGGGCGGACTTGTCGACACCCTGGAGGATACGGGAACATGGCTGACAATCGCGTTTCTCACGGCAGCGGAAACTGCGGCAAACTACACGACAACAGTTGATGTTGACGGAGACGGTACAGACGATGCAACTCTGGAAGTTCGCTGCATTGAGGGCACCGGCACAGCAATCGGGACACTCAGCAGCGCGGCAAACAATCTACCTGTCATGTCCCATACGGGACCGCCGCCGAGTGGCTCGGGATACAGCGTAAAATATTTCATCATCCGCCGATACGGCGTTACGTCCAGCAACACGACAGGCAATGCACAGCTGCAGGTGGGAACCTGGAAAATATTTAATAAATAGCAATTATTTATTTTTGGTTTCGCGCTATCGCATTTAATACGGAGGATCTGCCATGAAAAGGTGTTTAAAATTAATCGCTTGTATGGTCATAGTTATCTGCCTCATCTTTCCCGTAACGCTTCAGGCGGATGATACTGAAATTTATGGAACCGTGGGCGTCTCGCTGGAACCGAATGTGCTGATTATATTTGATACATCGGGAAGTATGGGTACCGTCGACGTCGTCTCGGAGGAATACGATCCGGCAACAACATACACGGGATCGTATTCAGCAAATGCGGTCTATCAAAAGACATGGTATGGATGGCAGTTGCTTGCAAACGATGTGAGTACGATCTGCTCGGAAGCAAGGGATCTGCTCTTGGCGAACGGTTATTGTCATTATGCTGTAAGAACGGATGGAACCTGCGGTGGATATTGGAGCAAAGACCTTCGCCTCGGCAACTATAT
>CAZCGI010000021.1:6899-12906 GCA_964498145.1 uncultured Syntrophaceae bacterium | reverse complement strand
GTATTTCGTTGCATACCCGAACGCACCGTCCGCAAAGAATACATTTATTCAAATCCCGCTGGATCATGCTGTTAGAATCTTCCTGATCGATGCCGGGCGGCTCGATGGTAAAGCGGGGTGTCTCAATTCCGAGGTAGTACACAAGGTCCTGGAGTTCGCAATTGCCGTTTTTTTCACAGGTGAGGCAGTTATGGTCACCTGAAGCCCACAGGAGTTCGACCACCAGTTTTCGAGATTCTCTGATCCTGTCACTGTCGGTTTTGATAACCATTCCCGGACTGACCGGCATTGCACATGCAGCGATGAGGGATCGGGCATTTTCGACTTCGACAACACAAACACGGCACGCGCCCACATTCGTTGTTCCCTTGTAGTAGCAAAGTGTCGGGATGTAGATACCGTTTTCACGCGCCACTTCCAGTATGGTTTGTTCAGGAGATGCCTCGATTTCCCTTCCGTCAATAGTGATTTGAAACTTTTCGTCCATTTTGCGCTCCTTCTCTTAATGCAGGTATAATTCCAACTTCATTGGAGCGGGCATTTTCTATGATCCGGTCATATAATGCTTCATACGGCTGCAACTTTCAGATGAATTGAGTTTTGGAAAAGTGTGTAGATGAAAATCAAGTGTAGACAGTGACGTATTTTCACCGAGAAACCTCTTATCCTCATATTTGGGATATGCGACGTCAGATATCATAAAATATTTGCCCGGGCCCTTCTGAGGGGTATTGAACCATCAGAGTCGCCAAGAAAGTACCCCCTTCAGATACCGTCTTGAACGTGTGCGACAATATCCTATTTTTTCAATTTTTTCAAGTGTTAGAAACTGGAAATCTGCCGACCGGTAATCTTACTATTATCGGACAGTTATTTTGGTAAGACGGCATGATCTGTATCAGTGTCCGATCACCATTGACAGGAGGAAAAAACGTGTGTAGCATAGCACTGAGCAGTAAGGCAAATACCATAAAAGTCTTGATTTCTGTGACGGTTTGGTATAAAGAGGACCGCACTTTTAAAATTAAGATGACTCCTTGCCCGGATTTTTATACCCGGGATAGAGAGCCGAGAGGAGGTAAAAAATTGAGAAGGTACGAAACAATATTTATAACCCTTGCCGACTTGCCGTCCGAGGAAATGGACGGTATCGTTGAGCGCTACAGAGACCTCATTACATCATTAGGTGGTGTTGTCGTAAAAGTCGACAACTGGGGAAAGAGAAAGCTCGCCTACCTGATAAAAAAACGCATTCACGGCCACTATATTTTGATTAATTTTGTTGCTGACGATAAAATTCTGGCCGAGTTTGAAAGAAACCTGAAGTTTGACGAGAATGTTTTGCGAGCCCAGTCGGTGAAGCTCAGTGAAAAAGTCGACATGAAGGAGATTGAGCAGGAAATTGCCGAGGCTCAGAAGAAGTTAGAAGCGGAGTCGATAAAGGCGGAAGAAAAAGCGGAAGAAGCCGTAGCGCAAACTCAGGACACTCCGGAGACGGTGGTTGAACCCGATACTGAACCCCCGGTGGAACCGGTAGAAGACTCTGAAGTAAAAGAAAAGGGGGGGGAAGAATAACAATGCAAACACCAACGAGCAGAAGAGGAACGCAACCATCACGGAACTATCGGCCGGGCGGATCGCGGCCGGGTGGGCGCAAATTTTTTTCCCGTCGTAAGGTCTGTCGGTTCTGCGTGGATTCAAATATAGTAATAGATTACAAGAGAGTGGATATCCTCAGAGATTTTCTGACCGAGCGTGGAAAAATTGTACCGAGAAGAATTTCCGGAAATTGTGCAAAACATCAGCGTGAAGTGACGCGGGCCATTAAAAGGGCGCGAAACATTGCGCTTTTGCCATATGTGGTCAAAGAAGGATAACGAAGATTAACGGGGTCTCTTTTACAGGATGGGCTGAAACTTGGAAGGACGAGGAGGTGGTATAGTACAGAGGAGTTTTATTGCCGGTGTTGCAATATCCTCTTTCGTCTTTGCCATCGCCGATACCGTATCGATTTTCGGTTCCATCGCCTCCCTGGTTATACCGTTACCACTTCTCTTTTATTATTCGAGCCTTGGACGATTTCGGGGGATGCTGATACTTGCGGCGTCCCTCGTAATCGTTTCACTGACCTTGAGATATCTTGGCTATCATCCGGTTGTGCCACACCTTCTCCTGCTCGGATCTCTCGGGCCCATTTTGTCAGAGGTACTTCGAAAGAATTATTCCATTGAAGTGACGGTATTGTGTTCCGTCTTGGCACTGCTCTTGCTCGGAGTGCTCGTGCTTCTGTATTACAGCACAACTCAGTGGGAAAGCCCACTTAACATCCTTGAATCGTACATTGCGGCGACCATCAGGGAAAATATCGATGCGTACGCTCAATTGGGTGGTGCTCCCGAACAGATCGAACTTCTCAGAAATTATAGCAAACAGATGAGCCGGATATTCTTCGGCCTTTTTCCGTCAATTGTATTGGTGGGGACATTGTTTTTCGTATGGTTCAATGTCATGGCGGGAAAAGTGTTATTTGTTAAAAATGGAATGTGGTATCCTGATTTTGGAGATCTGTCGCGGTGGAAACTTCGTGATCGGTATGTGTGGCTGGTCATTATACCTGGTCTGCTGGTCCTTCTGCCGGTCGGTGAAGTAAAAATTGTCGGTCTCAATATATTGATTGTTATGCTGTTTCTATATCTTTTTCAGGGATTATCCGTTATAAACTTCTACTTTAACGCAAAGCAGGTACCCATCTTTGTAAGGGTAGTCGGCTATTTCCTCATATTCGCACAGCAAATTGTGCTTCTTCTTGTGGTCGGCCTTGGGCTGATTGATGTATGGGTTGATTTCAGAAAACTGCAAAGAGCAAAACAGTGATGCAGGTCTTTCGTTTTACCTCTCAGGTGAAGCTTGTAATGCCCCGTTACTATTACTAAAATAGTTTTTCCGAAATTAAATCTTGAACAGGCCGGCAACTAATTGTAAATAAGTTTGTACCTGACATTTAGTGGGTTGTTTCTCGAATTCATAGTCAAGTTGTCTCCATCATTCTTTTACATGGCTGATGCGTACGTTATGCAAATTCAAAAAGCATTTTGACTGATTACCAGTTGGAATGGCAGGTTCTTCGCCTCGCTTGAAGTTCTTCGCAACGGACTACATTTGACTGTTAAAATGAATGTTGATTGGGCGACAGCATTGAAACAAACAACAGTGGGGGTAACATATGAAAGTTATTCTGAAGGAAAACGTTCCGTCTCTTGGAAAAGAAGGACAGGTCGTCAAGGTTTCCGACGGCTACGGGAGGAATTTTCTGATTCCCAAGGGTGTGGCGGTCGAGGCGAGCGACAAGAATATCAAGGTCCTTGATCAGGAAAAGAAAAGTGTTGAGAAAAAGGTGGAACGAGAGAAAGAGCAGGCGCAACAGATGCAGGCGCAACTGCAGGGGATGGAATGCATCGTCTACAGGAAGGAAGGCGATCAAGGGAAACTGTTCGGCTCGGTTACCGCAAAGGATATCGAAAAGGCGCTTTCAGAGCAGGGTGTAACGGTGGACAGGAAGAATATCGTTGTACCTGAACCTGTTAAAAGTGTCGGTAATTACCCCGTGAAAATTAAAATATACCCTGGTATGGCCGCTGAAATAACGGTGATCGTCAAAGGCGAGGCATAGGAGTCGAGAGCGTGAAGGATATTGATTTCTCATTGCACAAACTTCCTCCTCAGAATGTGGAGGCGGAACAATCGATTCTGGGCGGTATTCTCCTCGACAATCATGCCATTAACAGTGTTGTAGAAATTCTCGACATGACCGATTTTTACAGTGAAGCACACCGGAAGATCTTTTCGGCAATAATTGAACTATCAGAGCGGAGTGAACCCAGTGATCTTATAACGCTGAGCAATCTTCTTCGTGACAGGAAGCAGATCGACGATGTCGGTGGCGTTGCCTATCTGGCTTCTCTTGTTGACAATGTTCCATCTGCGGCACATATTGCGTATTATTCCAAGATTGTTAAGGAAAAATCAATACTGAGACGGCTTATCGGGGCTTCCACGGAAATCCTTACGAAGAGCTATGACTCATCGTCGAATGTCAATGATGTCCTTGATGATGCAGAAAACGCCATATTTCAGATATCGGAAAACAAAATTAAGCCGTCGTTTTTTCCACTGAGGGACTTAATCAAAGACAGCTTTAAGTCTATTGAACAGCTCTATGAAAAAAAAGCGCTGATCACAGGGGTCCCCACGGGTTATGACGATCTGGATCAACTGACCTCGGGGCTTCAGAAATCGGATCTCATTATTATTGCCGGTCGTCCCAGTATGGGAAAAACAGCGTTTGCAATAAATATCGCACAGAACGCTTCCATAAAAACTGGTGTTCCCGTTGCTATTTATTCGCTGGAAATGTCGAGAGAACAACTGGCCATCAGAATGCTTGCCTCGGAAGCTCGGGTTGATTCTCAACGTCTCAGGAAGGGCTTCCTTGGTGAAACTGACTGGCCCAAGCTGACGACCGCGGCGGGAACGTTATCCGATGCGGCCATTTTTATTGATGATACGCCGGCGATTTCTGTTCTGGAAATGAAAGCAAAGGCCCGGAGGCTCAAAGCGGAACAGGGACTGGGACTCATTGTACTGGATTATCTCCAACTTATGCGGGGGAGAGATTCCTCAATGCCGAGAGAACAGGCAATATCGGAAATCAGCCGTTCGCTGAAATCACTGGCAAAGGAACTGAATGTTCCGGTTGTCGCGCTGTCGCAGCTGAACCGGCAGGTTAAGGCTCGGACCGATAAACGTCCCCAGATGGCAGACCTTAGAGAATCGGGAGCAATTGAGCAGGATGCCGATGTTATTTTGTTTATTTACCGGGATGAGGTTTATAATAAGTCGGAGGACAGTCCGGAAAAGGGATTGGCTGAAATTATCATTGGCAAACAGAGAAACGGTCCCACGGGGAAAGTAAAACTATCCTTTCTTAAAGACTACACGCGGTTTGAGAATCTTGCTACGTCGCGGGAATACTTCTGATTTGCTTATCTTCCAGCAGTTTTGGTTCACTTCCCCAGTATGGGATCATTGCCCGCAGCTTTTTCAGGGCTTCTTTTTCGATCTGTCGTGCCCGTTCTCTTGTTACGTTGAATTTTTCACCTATTTCCTGCAGTGTCTCCGGCTTATCCGCCATGATCCGGTGTTTAATAATATAGCTTTCACGCTCATTGAGATGAGCAAGGGCACCGGCTATGTGCTTCTTTACCAGAGCAGTTTCCTCCATTTTAATAAGGGTTGTTTCCTGGCTTTCACCGCTGTCAACGAGATGGTCGATATACATGGAATTGCCGTCTTCGTCAATTGATGCATCAAGAGAGACGTCTCGATGACTCAGTCGGACATCCATTTCCTCGATTTCGCTTTCCTTTACATTCAACAATTCGGCGATATCCTTGAATTCCGGGTTTTTCTCCGAAAGACCTTGGAGTTTCTTTTTCATCTGGTTAAGTTTAAAAAACAATTTTCTTTGTGCCTGGGTAGTACCGACCTTGACGATGCTCCACGATTTTATTACGAAGTTTTGCATATAGGCTCTGATCCACCAGACGGCATATGATATGAGCCGATATCCTTTGTATGGATCGAATTTCTTGACGGCGTGCATGAGCCCGATATTTCCTTCCTGAATAAGGTCGACGAGCTTAACTCCGTAGTTCTTGTATTCGTATGCAATCTTGACGACAAATCGCAGGTTTGAGGTAACAAGCTTTTGCGCTGCCTCCATATCGTTGTTCTTTTTGAATCGGACGGCCAGTTTGAATTCTTCGTCCGCCGAAAGAATATCGAAACGATTTATATCGGCAATGTAAAGGTCTAATGTGTCGGTGATGGCCGGAAGCTTCATCACGTTCTCCTGTAAACTTTCATGGATATATTGAATATCGTTAGCAGTATACCTTATGAAACACAAGAGTCAAGTGGGACATGGTAAAAAAGCAATCTTGACATT
>CAZCGI010000021.1:0-6823 GCA_964498145.1 uncultured Syntrophaceae bacterium | reverse complement strand
AGGAACAACCGGAAATGACAGCATTTTTTGGGTTGATAAATGACGTGGCGGGGGTATAAGGGCAACCAAAGAAAGCAAAGGAGATGTGAATGGGCTCTATTAATGAACTGGTCATGGAGTTTGCATGCAGGTTTGCACAAGAAATGAGTGTGAAGGCAATTATTCTTTACAGCGAGGTTGCTCAGGATTTGCCGGATGAAGACGAGAGCAAACCCTATTGTGATGTCATTCTGATTACCCGGGGTGATGATGAAATACCGAAAAATTTACGGCATCTTACAAGAATCATAAATATCCCCCAGGTCAATCTGACCCGCATGAGTCAGATGAAGATTGCGATCACAAAGGGAATTGCCGCCGGTTACTTCAGCAAAGGGGACAAAGTCCTCTGTCTTACCGGTATTCCAAAGTTCGGATATGTGGACAGTATCTTTATTATTGATGTGGGGCGGGAATTTGAAATCCTTACCTCGGATGATGTGGCCGATATATTTGAAGGCGTTAATCCTGAGGTGTTTGAAGCAGTTTTAAATATTGCCGTCGAACTGGCGGCTCAGGGACGGGAGGGGCGTCCTGTCGGCACGATGTTTATCGTGGGTGATGACGATAAGGTGATGCCGCTTTCTCGGCAGATGATTATTAATCCATTCAAGGGATACGATGAAGACGCCCGGAATATTCTCGATCACAGTTTGAGAGAAACCATCAAAGAATTTTCTGCTCTGGACGGAGCATTCATCATCAGAGGGGATGGTGTGTTGCTGACTGCGGGCCGACATTTGAGTGCTGCTTTTGAGGGAAAGGATTTTCCCAAGGGACTCGGGAGCAGACACATTGCCGCAGCCGGTATAACCAGTGTGACCAATGCCATTGCCTTTGTGGTGTCAGAATCAACCGGTACCGTGCGGATATTCAAAAACGGAAAGATATTTGTCGATATAGAAAAAGCAGTGGATTAAAAGTAACCAGCTGTCAGCGATAAGCTTTCAGCATGGAGCTTTATGGTGAATCTCAGCGAGGCGAAAGAATAGCAATTCCAATTTATTTTTTTTCTAAAAAGCTGAAGGCTGACAGCTGATAGCTGTTCGATTGATTAAGGAGATACTATGAGATTTGATAAATTTACTTTGAAAATGCAAGAAGCATTTCAAGACTCGGAAGCCTTGACGAACCAATACGGTCATCAGGCAATCGATGTCGAACATATACTGATGGCGCTCATTCGTCAGCCCGAAGGGATCGTGTCGGAAATTCTAAAGAAACTCGGGGCGGAACCGAAAAGAATTGAAGGAGAATTGGTAAATTTTTTGCGGGGTCTTCCCTCCGTATCCGGTGGAGGCGCGTCGCAGCGATATGTAGCGCCGCGATTGAAGAATATTATGGATGCGGCCTTTGCGGAGGCAGAACGGCTGAAAGATGAATACGTCAGCGTTGAACATGTATTGATTGCCATTGCCGCGGAAAAGGACGGCGAAGTAGCAAGTATCCTTCATCGTGCCGGCGTAACGAAAGATGCGATCTTTAAGATTCTTGTGGATATCAGGGGAGGACAGCGAATCACCGATCAGAATCCTGAAGATAAGTACCAGGCATTGAAACGATTTGCCAGAGATTTCACGGAACTTGCCCGAAAAGATGCCTTCGATCCGGTGATCGGACGGGATGATGAAATCCGAAGGATCATGCAGGTTCTTTCAAGGAGAACGAAAAATAATCCCGTTCTGATCGGGGAACCGGGGGTCGGTAAAACGGCAATCGCCGAGGGCCTTGCTCAGAGAATCGTTCATGGAGATGTCCCGGAGAGCCTCAAGGAAAAGCGTGTTGTCGGTCTGGACATGGGATCGTTGATTGCGGGAGCGAAATACCGCGGTGAGTTTGAGGATCGACTGAAGGCCGTTCTCAAGGAAGTGGAAGCCGCGGAAGGCGAAATTATATTGTTTATCGATGAGTTGCACACCGTCGTCGGCGCGGGAGCAGCCGAGGGCGCCGTTGATGCATCAAATATGTTAAAACCGGCCCTGGCACGGGGAATGCTTCGTTGCATCGGCGCGACGACGCTGAATGAATACAGAAAATATGTTGAAAAGGATGCGGCCCTTGAACGGCGGTTTCAACCGATCTTCGTGAAAGAACCGACCGTTGAAGACACCATTGCAATTCTCAGAGGGCTGAAGGAACGGTATGAAGTTCATCATGGGGTAAGAATTACCGATCCGGCAATCATTGCAGCCGCTACCTTGTCTCATCGGTATATTACAGACCGATTTCTTCCCGACAAGGCCGTGGATTTGATTGATGAGGCGGCATCTCGTTTGCGGATCGAACTGGACAGCATGCCTGCCGAGATCGATCAGATCGAAAGAAGGATTATACAGATCGAAATCGAACGGGAATCTCTGAAAAAGGAAAAAGATAAGTCCTCAAGTGAACGGCGTGAGCATCTTGAAAAGGAACTTGCCGACCTTAAGGCGTCTCGTGACGAGATGAAACTGCACTGGAGCAGAGAAAAGGATGCCATCAAGAACATCCAGACTATAAAAGAAAAGACTGAGGAATTTAAGACGGCGGAACAGAATGCCGAGAGAGAGGGAGATCTGGCACGGGCGGCGGAAATTCGATATGGAAGGCTGGTCGAATTGAATAAAGAACTCGAAGAAAAGAGCGCCAGTCTCGCTGAAATGCAGGCAGATCGGAAAATGCTGAAGGAAGAAGTGGATGAGGAAGATGTGGCAGAAGTTGTCGCCAATTGGACGGGAATCCCCGTGTCCAGAATGATGGAGACTGAAGTGGAAAAACTCATTCATATGGAAGAACGATTGAAGCAGCGGGTGATAGGCCAGGATGAGGCAATTCATGCCGTTTCGAATGCACTGCGGCGGGCTCGATCGGGCCTGCAGGATCCGAATCGACCCATCGGATCATTTATTTTTATGGGACCGACGGGTGTCGGCAAAACGGAGCTTGCTAAGGCGCTGGCGGAGTTTATGTTTGACGATGAGCAGGCGATGGTGAGGATCGACATGTCTGAATTCATGGAAAAACATTCGGTCTCACGGTTGATTGGTGCTCCTCCGGGGTACGTGGGGTACGAAGAGGGGGGATATCTGACGGAATCGGTGAGGAGAAGACCTTATTCGGTTATTCTCTTCGACGAAATTGAAAAAGCCCATCAGGATGTCTTCAACATAATGCTGCAGATTCTCGACGACGGACGGCTTACCGATGGACACGGCAGAACCGTCGATTTTAAGAACACGATAGCTATCATGACATCAAATGTGGGAAGCCAGTGGATTCAGGATTTTTCTCTTACGGAAGAGGATCGGCAGCAACGCTCGCTTGACGTTTTGAGAACGACATTTAAACCTGAGTTCCTGAATCGAATTGATGATATCATCAATTTCCGGTCACTGACCATGGGTGATATCAATTTGATCATCGATATCCAGATCGGATTCCTACGGAAACGACTTGAAAACAGGGGGTTGTCCATCGAGTTGACCGATGCGGCAAAACGACATATTGCAGAACTCGGCTACAGTGTGACCTACGGAGCACGGCCGCTGAAACGGGCTATTCAGAAAAATATCGAAGATGAGCTGGCTATTAAGATACTGGAGGGAACATTTGTCGAAGGGGACGTGCTTTTAGTTGACGTCACCAATGATGGTAGGATAACATTCGCGAAAAAATAATAGCATATAATGAAGCTGTCAGCGTCTGGCTGTCAGCTTCAAGCTTTTAATCTGAAACACGAAACAATAAACATGAAACGTTTGGTATTGAAGGAGATATAGATGAATTCAATGAGAACGGCGATACTGCTCGGTGCCCTGACCGGGCTGCTGATGATGATCGGTGGATTATTCGGCGGAAAGCAGGGTGTGGTCATTGCGTTTGTCTTTGCAATGATCATGAATTTCGGGAGCTACTGGTTTTCCGACAAGATCGTTTTGTCCATGTACCGAGCCCGCGAGATTTCGGAGCATGAGGCGCCCGAATTGTATACAATGGTAAAGAATCTGGCGCTCAGGGCTGGAATGCCCATGCCTCGAGTGTATATCGTTCCCGGTGAAACACCAAACGCCTTTGCCACCGGGAGGAACGAAAATCACGCCGTTGTGGCTGTTACCGAAGGGATTCTGCGGATATTGGACAGAGATGAACTGGAAGGAGTGCTTGCCCATGAGATGACGCATATCAAGAACAAAGATATGCTGATCGGTTCGATAGCCGCAACACTTGCGGGGGCGGTCATGATGCTGGCAAGCATGGCCAAGTGGGCTGCAATTTTCGGATTCGGCGGTGATGATGAAGAAGGCGGGGGAGGCATTATCGGTTTGATTCTTATGGCAATTCTGGCTCCGATAGCGGCCCTGTTGATTCAAATGGGGATTTCCCGATCACGGGAGTATATGGCCGATGAAGGTGGTGCCCGAATTTCCGGCAAACCATATGGCCTGGCGGGGGCGCTCGAAAAGCTGTCCCGTGCTTCACAGGCCCTTCCCATGAATGCGAATCCGGCGACTGCACACATGTTTACGGTGAATCCGCTTACGGCTAAATCGTTTGCAAATCTGTTCAGCACGCACCCTCCTATTGAAAAAAGAATAGAAAGATTGCGGGCAATGAGATAATTGTAGCAATAGCATGTGGGTTGCAAATAACGATGAAATATAAACCGCGCAAACAGCATTAGGTTTACAGTGTATTCTATATCTGAGGAGATATTCAGGTGAAAAAAGCTAACGTAATAATCGTTTTCACTGTTCTGGCGGGATTGGTAGTGAGCGGAGGTGCTTTCGGTCAAGGTAGTGACGGAGATGGAAAGCCACTTGCGTTCTTTCCTGAGACATCATACGAATTTGCACCGGTTCCGGAAGGGACAGTGATACATCATGATTATCCGGTCAAGAACAAGGGAACTGCCGATCTTGAGATCCAGAATGTCAAGGCGGGGTGAGGGTGTTCAGCCGTCTCATACACGAGACGAATCCCTCCCGGTGGCGAGGGAAGAATAACCCTGAAGGTTACAACAAGCGGATACAGTGGAAGAAACCTGTCCAAAAGTGTTACGGTTTATACAAACGATCAGAACAGACCGACAGAAACACTGCGCATCTCTGGGACTGTTGAGGAATTTGTCGTGATTGAACCGAAGCGTGTCAGGTTGGTCGGCCCGGTAGGGACACCTTTGCACGGGACAATATCCATTGTGCCGAAGGATTCTTACCCTTTCAACGTAACGGGAATCAGACTGCGGAGAGGAAAGCACGTTAACGCCGAGTTGCGACCCAAAACTAGCGGACAGGGCTATGAAGTAAGAGTCGTCAATAGCAGACAGACGACCGGAACATACTATGATACGGTCATTCTCACGACGGACAGTCCGATTCAGAAGGAACTGATGATAAACGTTTATGGGAAGATAATCGAAAAACCACGACGATCATAATCTGAGTAGATTACATCCGATCCGATAGTTTTGGATAACCATCTGTTGTCAATAAACATATCAAGGAATATCTGCTATCGTTCCATAGGTAAGAGCCTCATTGCCCGGCGGTATATGATCGTGTAATTCCATTAGGGGATTTCACATGTATGACGGAACGCTATTCTATGCTTTACGGGCTTGGAGAAAGATGCCGTCACTGCCTGATATCATTTGGACATTTCCTTTCGATTGTGCTAGTAAATCCACGTTCGCTTATCACGGGATAGGCGTCAATGTTATTGCAAGCATATTATTATGAGAAGTAATGCAACCGGGAGGGAAATGATATGATGGACAATAACGACGAAAAAAGCTTTTCCGTTAAAGATCGAAGGGCTTTTACCGAAGATGGAGATATTCGACCCGAATCATCCAAAAATGAAAATGCTGAAGAAGTGAAAGACAGCTCGACTGAGGTCGAATCAGCCGCACAAGAGAGTGCGGAAGGTGTTTCGGAAAATGCAATGCCGTTTCCGGAAATAAATTTCGCAAGCTTTATCTTATCGCTCCATACATCGGTGCTTTTTCATTTTGGTGATCTAAAGGACCCTGTAACCGAGCAGACCGCACGAAATCTTCCTGCTGCCAAGCAGACAATTGATCTTATCAGTATGCTCCAGGAGAAGACAAAGGGTAATCTTGATGAATATGAGCAAAAATTAGTCGAAGAAGTTCTCTTTGAGTTAAAAATGCGATACGTAAAAGAATTGAAACAAAAATGACGGTACGATTATCCCCCGCAAAAGTAAATCTTATACTTCATGTTCTCCGGAAACGAGAAGATGGGTACCATGATATTGCTTCGTTGATGCAGAAAATACATCTTTGCGATGAAATGACATTTTCTCTTACAGGTAATAAAATTATTATCAGGTGTCCGGACAGTGATCTTCCCGAGAATGAAGATAATATCGTGTACAAGGCTGTTCATGCCCTTTTTTCCCGCGTTTCATACGGATTGGGTGTGGAGATTACCATCAATAAAAGGATTCCGATTGCAGCGGGTTTGGGTGGGGGAAGCTCAAATGCAGCAACAAGTCTTCTTGCGTTAAATGAGATAATCGGATGTGGATTAACAACGGACGAATTGGTTACATTGGGAGCGAAGATAGGTGCTGATGTTCCTTTTTTCATTAACCCAAGTGGAACCTGTTGGGCTTTTGGCATCGGAGATCGTCTTCAGGCGGTTGGCGATATTCCATCCATGTGGTTTGTTCTGGTGAATCCCGGATTCGAAGTATCCACGAAAAAGGTATATGAAAGTTTAAAAATGGGATTGACAAAAGAGGTAATTAAATATAACATCCCCCGACTTAGAAAAGTGCC
>CAZCGI010000020.1:4548-13564 GCA_964498145.1 uncultured Syntrophaceae bacterium | reverse complement strand
GCGACGCCTGGAAAATAAAGGTGAGGTACAGGGGGTGACGGTGATTGATGATTACGGCCATCATCCCACAGAGATCCTGGCAACACTCAAAGCGGCGAAGCAGGTCTGGGCGGGCAGAAGAATAATTGTTGTGTTCCAACCTCATCGCTATACGAGAACCAAGGGGCTGTTCAAAGAATTTCTCGGTGCGTTTAATGATGCCGACATTCTTATCGTGACCGATATTTATGCCGCCAGCGAACAGCCCATCGACGGTGTCACTGCCGAGAGCCTCTCCCGAGGCATTGTTGATCGGGGGCATAAGCAGGTTACATACCTGTCGAAATTTGAAGACATCGTTGACCATTTGAAGACGATAACACAGCCTGGCGATGTGGTTATGACTGTTGGTGCCGGCACGGTGTGGAAAATAGGCGAACAATTTATCAAGGCTCATCAGTAAGGGAGAGAAATGGAATACGACGTCGCCTTCGTTAAAGAGATCGAACAAGTCGTTCCGGGAAGAATTCGATGGAACGAGCTTATGGCACGTCACACGTCAATGGGCGTGGGCGGCACAGCCGATCTTTTTATTGAGCCGGGGAGTGTTGATGAATTGAGACAGGCAATTACCTGTTTCGTCGAATATTCCGTACCCTTTGTTCCTGTCGGTAATTGTACCAATCTGATTGTGAGGGATGGCGGTTATCGCGGGGGAGTTGTGTCGCTGCGTGGCCTTGTGACAGTGGAGGTAAAGCGAAACGGACAAGGTAACGGATTCATTTATGGAGAAGCGGGTGTGGCACTGTCCCGCCTGGTGGAATTGACAGCGCGAGAATGCTTCACTGGGATGGAATTCTGTGCCGGAATTCCGGGAAGTGTCGGCGGCGGAGTCAGAATGAATGCCGGTGCATATGGGCGCGAATTAAAAGACGTTATATCAGAGGTTTGTTTCATAGATCAGAATGGTGTCATTACCGGGAAACGGCGTGGCGATC
Organism: uncultured Syntrophaceae bacterium; assembly: GCA_964498145.1. Lineage (GTDB taxonomy): Bacteria > Desulfobacterota > Syntrophia > Syntrophales > UBA6807 > DSDU01. The sequence goes on along the minus strand of CAZCGI010000020.1, from coordinate 12,587 downwards.
TCTCTTTTGAATACCGAAATCTTGTTATGGATGAAGAATCGATAATTGTCAGTGCTGTGTTTCACCTGAAAGAAGGGAATGGAGACGAGATCCGGCAACGAATTGCTGAAATTATTTCGATGAGAAAAAAGAAGCACCCTCTGAGATACCGAAATGCCGGTTCAGTATTTAAAAACCCCAAACCTGTTCCTGCCGGTAAGATTATTGACGATCTTGGTTTGAAGGGATTGAGAGTCGGGGATGCACAAATCTCGGAACAACACGGAAATTTTATCGTCAATCTCGGAAACGCGACCAGTCATGACATTCTTCAGCTTATTGATGTTGTGACTAAAAAGGTTGGCGAAGAGACGGGCATTCAGCTTGAGACGGAAATAAGAATTATCGGAGATGCATAATGGCGTCATCGGTTGCGGCTATTATCGGAACACGAACTAACAGACTGAAGAGACGATCGGGAAAGATCTTCGGAGATGTTGTTCGGTCGATAACCTTGATTATGATTATCGGGATTATCGCCTCCGTCATGGTCTATATTTACAATTTTATTATAACGTCTTCTTACTTTCGGCTGGACAGCATTAATGTGCGAGGAACTGCACGAGTGGCTGAAAACGATATTTTACGTCTGTCAGGTATTGATACCACTGATAATATATTGACGTTGAACAAGGCAGAAATTGCTAGAAAAATAGGTGCTCATCCCTGGATACGGGAAGTGAGGATCGGTCGGGAACTCCCCAACAGGCTGGTTATCGATGTTGTCGAAAGAAGACCGGCGGCTTTTGTACTCATGGGGGGGATACTGCACATCATGGATTGGCATGGAGATATTTTTAAAAAAGTTGAGAAGGACGATGAGTTAGCATTACCGGTTTTAAATGGAGTTTCGTTTCACGAATCCGTTGATCGTGATCTCATACAACAGTCTCTGAAACTTCTGGAATTTCTGGCTCAACGTAACTACTATCCTACCCTTGCACATGTGTCAGAGGTGTTCGGTGACAGGGAATATGGATTTTCGGTGTATACTGAGGGCGGCGTTTGCCTTCGGGTTGGTTTCGGAAATTATCATCAAAAACTGGAGCGATTAAAACCCATTCTGGTCGATCTGAGCAGACGAAATAAGGGACGAACATTAACATGTATCGATCTCACCGATATGGGTAAAGTCGTTGTTAAAAAGAACGACTTGTTTAGCCCTGATCGTGCGACCAAGAGTTTCGAAACATAGGCAGGGTGTTTTCCGAGATAGATAACTTCGATGAAAGGTGGATGGATGAATGGCTAAACGGGGGAACATGATTGTCGGATTGGATATCGGAACAACGAAAACATGTGCCGTCGTTGGTGAAGTGACCGATACGGGAATTGATATTGTCGGTATAGGAACTCATCCTTCTCAGGGATTGAGAAAAGGGGTTGTCGTCAACATCGACAGCACCGTCGAATCGATCAAAAGCGCAATTGAAGAGGCTGAGTTAATGTCAGGAGCCGAAATCGGATCCGTTTATACCGGCATTGCCGGCAGTCATATCGAAGGAATGAACAGCCACGGCATAGTTGCTGTGAAGGGACGAGAAGTTGATGAAGATGATGTCCGTCGGGCAATTGAGGCTGCCAAGGCGCTTGCAATACCGCTGGACCGGGAAATTCTTCATATCCTTCCCCAGTATTTCATTGTTGATAATCAGGACGGCGTGAAGGATCCCCTCGGCATGTCAGGAGTGAGACTTGAGGCGAAGGTCCATGTCGTTATCGGTGCCGTTACATCGGTTCAGAATATTATCAAATCGGTCAATAGAGTGGGACTGGATGTGAATGATGTCATCCTTGAACCCCTGGCATCAAGCGAGGCTGTTCTCAGTAAGGATGAAAAGGAGCTGGGAGTTGCCATTATCGATATCGGCGGCGGAACCACCGATATTGCAGTCTTTGCCGAGGGAAGTATCAAACATACCTCCGTTCTGCCACTCGGAGGAAATTATCTTACCAATGATATTGCCGTCGGGTTGCGGACTCCCATGAACGAGGCTGAAAAGATAAAAATCAAGTACGGGTGTGCTTACACGCCGCTGATTCCGGCGGACGATACGATCGAAGTTCCCAGTGTGGGGGGACGAACCCCACGGAAAGTTGCACGGCAGATTCTCGGAGAAATTATTGAACCCCGGGTGGAAGAAATACTCCGGCTGGCGCATCGCGAAATTATCAAATCGGGATACGAAGATCTTCTTGCCGCCGGTATTGTTGTGACGGGTGGAACGGCCATCCTGGAAGGTGTGACGGAACTGGGAGAGCAGGTGTTCAATATGCCGGTCCGTCGTGGCGTTCCCATTGGCATTGGAGGGCTGACTGACGTAGTGAACAGTCCGCTGTACGCAACCGGAGTTGGATTAGTGCTCTATGGGCACCAAAATAAATCGGAAAGAGTTTTTAAGAAGCGTGAAGGTAACATATTAACCGGAATTATTCGCAGAATGAAAAAATGGTTTGTTGATTATTTCTAGAAGGGAGGGGTTTGTAAATGTTTGAACTGTTCGATGCGGGAAAAGAAAATTCGGCGAAAATCAAAGTTGTCGGTGTCGGAGGAGGAGGCGGGAATGCCGTTAATATGATGATATCCTACGATCTTAACGGTGTCGATTTTATTACGGCGAATACCGACGCTCAGGCACTTGCCGCAGCTTGCTCACCCATCAAAATTCAACTCGGCAACGAGATAACCAAGGGACTTGGTGCCGGGTCGGATCCGGATGTGGGAAAACGATCGGCACTTGAGTCACGGGACCTGATCAAGGATCATCTCAGCGGTGCCGACATGGTGTTCATTACGGCGGGACTCGGAGGTGGGACCGGTACCGGTGGTGCCCCCGTCGTTGCGGAAATCGCCAAGGAACTCGGTGCTCTGACCGTGGCTGTTGTTACAAAACCATTTCTGTTCGAAGGGAAAAAGAGAGAACGACAGGCGGAAGAAGGGATCATTACGCTGAAAGAAACCGTCGACACTTTGATCGTTATTCCCAACCAGCGACTTCTCAGTATCGGTGGACGAAACATGTCGCTTCTTGACGCCTTTAAAAAGGCGGACGATATTCTGTATCATGCCGTTAAAGGAATATCGGATCTCATCATGGTGCCCGGATTGATAAATCTCGATTTTGCCGATGTGAAAAATGTCATGTCTGAAATGGGACTCGCACTGATGGGAACGGGTATTGCCAGCGGTGAAAACAGGGCTATTGAAGCGGCACAGAAAGCAGTGTCGTCTCCCCTGCTGGAAGATAACACCATTCAGGGTGCCCGAGGGGTTCTGCTGAATATTACCGGAGGACCCGATATGACACTCTTTGAGGTCAATGAAGCTTCAACCCTGGTTCAGACTGAAGCTCATGATGATGCGAATATTATCTTCGGCACGGTGATCGACGAAGCAATGGGTGACGAAATTCGAATCACCGTTATTGCCACGGGATTCGATTCAAAAGGCCGACCGAAACAGGAAATTCCATCAATTTCAAATTTTGCCGGTTATAACAAACGAGAAGATCTTTCAACGCCGGCATTCATGAGAAAGGAAAAGAGTGCCGATAAACCGGTCGTTGTAAAAATGGGGCTCATTGACGACGATCAAGTTACTGATTATGAAGTTCCCACATTCCTGAGAAGACAGGCTGATTGATGATGCGATCTGAACATCGAGTCATGGAATATGGATGATTGATGCTGGTATCGATGTCGGAATGCTTATCGGAATGTTTAATGAGTAACGTAACTCACTGATGGAAAATGAAACATTGTCCATAAATAAAAAACGGTTTGAGGCGTGACCGATCAACCGAGTGATGGGAGTCATTTTTGATTACCGATAAAATTTGATTATTTTGCCGACAACGCCCCTGTTAATGAGGAAATCCCTCCCTTCCTGATTTGCTTTGCGACAGGGGCGGTTTTTATCTTCAGTTTGTTATGTCTCTTCAAAACAATTGAGTTCGAGGTTTTTCCTCACCCTTGTTGGGTCAAAGATTCGTCCGTTCATAGCAATATAGACTCCATTCGTCAGGGTTTGAACCGCTGCTATAGCAGAACCAATGTTGAATGCCGCATCGGACGACTTAAAACCTGCGGGCCAGATCGCTCCTGTGAAAACGATGACTTTGCTCTGAATATTCAAAACCCATTTAGCCGATTCGATCATAGTATCGGTACCGTGAGTGATCACGATATGTCGACAGGGATCAGAATTAATTTTGTTATAGAGCATTTGCCGGTCTTCATCAGTCATATCTAGGCTGTCTTTCCTTATGAGTGATTCGTATTCATACTCGACCGTTGCATTCATTTCTTCAAGGATTATAACAACTTGCGGTTCGCCAACCTGGTAGGTACTTTTTTTGTCGAAATAGGTCTTGTCGATTGTTCCGCCCGTTGTAAAGATTTTTATCTTCATTCTTCAGATCCTCCATGAAGGGAAGTTCTTTTCTGTAGCGATCAATTATAAAGGCCGCTCGAGGTGAGAGATAGTCAATGTAGCCTGAGAATGTGATCATTCGATTAGTCGGGTATCAGAAGCGATTAACTATGGTGATGTACGTGACGACCGCGGGATATGATCTGTTTGGACCGCCCTTATAGTTCATACAACCGTCTCGATTCCGTTCCCTTGCGTTTGCTCATGGTATAGCTTTGGTTCATGTGGTACGGGTTTTATTTTTTGCCTCGTACAGAGAGCGTACAGCCTCTTCAAGGAGTGAAACAGCGCTGGATATATCAGCATCCGCCGTAGATGATACACCGCAACTAATTGAAATCGGAATGATGTCATCACCGTATCGTAAGGGATATTTTTCGAACAGCCCATAAAGTTGTTTTGAAATCCCCGATACTGTCTTTGCTGAGGTTTTTGGCAGCAATATGGCAAATTGATCACCGGCGAGTCTAAAGACTGATCCGTCACGGTGGACACTTTTCATTATCTGCATTGCCGCATAACTGAGAAGAGCATCGCCGCATGTATACCCATGAGACGCGTTGACTGTCTTCAGATCGTTAAAGTCGATGAGCAACAGTGCAAGCCGTGTCCCATCGGCTTGTGCTTTTGAAAATTCTTCTTCGAGTATATGATCTAATTCCCGTCTGTTCAGAAGATCAGTGAGAGAATCTCGTGCAGCTAAATAATTCAGTTTTTCATGGGCCGTTATGTTTGAAAGGCAGATTGAGATCTTAACTGCAAGTTGAGAGAGAAAGAATATATCCATGCTGGGTTCAAATCGGGAAGCGGAATAATCACCGAGATTGAGGCTTCCGATGAGATTATCTTCATAGACAAGTGGGGCAATGGCAAGTGATTTGACGAAATATTTCTTTCTGTGGGGAAGCAGCTTGTAATAGGGTTTCAAATTTTCGTTTACGAGGAGTGGCGATGTTGCATCCTGTAAGAGTTGCAGGAAGGTGCCTTTACCGATCAGATTCAGGCGTTTTTTCAGCAAATCCGAAGATTCAAGGGATTCGAGAATATGCGATATTTCACTGCCGTTGATGATCGATATCCATACATGGGGAATTGCAAATCTATCTTCGATGAGTAAAAGCAGCTGTTCAAAAAAATCTTTGAAGTTACGAATGGAAAGTGTTTCTTTTTCAATTTCAAAGAATTTTTTCGCAATTTCTTCGTTAGCCTTCACGGTTTCAAGTGAGTAATGAGTTTGCTGGGGCTGGGGATCATTGATCATAGTATGGTTACCTCACCATTTTCATTTATCTTAATGAAATATCATTTTGTGCCGTCTCGGCAGTTGTCTTATGCAATAATGCTTTTCGGATGTGGAAAAAGTCAAGATGGTTCCGGCATTTTTCAGTTGTTAGTGCTGCGGGCTTCTAACCCGAGTTCTTTCAATCGATTCTCTCTTTCAATTTCTCTGATCTTTTTAGCTAGTTGGTTCTCCACTCCCACATTTACATTCATAAACTGCATTGCTATATATTCAATAGCATCTGTCCTTTTTGTTGCGGTCGTTTGCCAGGTTCTGAGTATCATGGCTTCGACGGGAAACTCTTCACCGTCAATTGTCAGGATTATTCCGATGCGGGTCTTTGTTTCGATATTAAATTTGTTACGGTGCGTCACTTTAGCCCCGCCGATCGAAATATCGACGATATTCATCTTTTCTTCGGCGATGGAAAGGGACATTCCGCTGTTTATTCCCGGTCTGACGCGAAAATGCATTCTTACATTAAATTGTACGGGATCACTTTTTTTCTCGACCATGAACGCCGAGACTTTTTCTGAGGACGTCAACTGGTAATCTCTAATAATCCGGGAGACCGTACCCTCAAACCCGTATCGAACATATTCATTGTCTTCTCTGATCAGGTAGGTTACGACAACCTTCGTGTTGATATAATGACTTGTAACCGGTGGATTCGTCTGAGAGAGAATAACATTTTTTTCTATAACGTCGTAAGCAAGCGATCGCCGTACATCGATTTTCTCTTTTTTATAATCGACTTCGATGACGACATCAGCCTTTGACCCCGGTCTCAACTGTGAGAAATCAACCATATGACACTCTTGATACTATGTAACGAATGTTGGATTACAGAAAGAGGTAAAATATCACGTACCGATTCATTACACTTTTCTTATTGTTTGTGTCAAGATCATGAACGGAATAATGCCATTTATTATCGGAATCTTGTATACTCTTTAATCAACAATTGTTTTTCGGTTTATGTAGGTTGTTGAGTCTAACGATCGTTACGGTAATTGTTCCTGCGAACGATGGATTTAAATACCACTCAGGAGTTGTCTGTTTTCGATTACTTTATCTGTTTGTTTTGATGAAAAGCTGCACGGGGAACAAACAAACGATGGGCTTTGGGATGACTACGCTGTCGGGCACAAGCAGAACAGTCCGGCAGTATGATACTGCCGGACTGTTTGATAGTTAATGAATTGAAATTAACCCTGTAATCCTGTCAGGGATGAATCATTCGGTATCCTAAACGATCATTTTGTGTTGAACGACGCCATCAATGGGCTGATTGATGTTTGAGCGTCGATGTGCCGTATTTGGCGAGTAAGTTCTTCTGATTCGGATGCTCCCCGAGCCAGTTTACTTTTCCCGTTTCGATATCATAGACGGCACCGACAACCTTAAGTTTGCCATATTTTACTCTTGAGACACTGATGGAGCTTTCCTTGAATAAGTCTTCGATGGCCTGCCATATATTGTACTTCACGGCCTCTTCCACGAGAGCGCCGCCCTTCAATTCGGGATGTTCATCCTGGACCTTAAGAACTGCAGGAATTATGTTATCAACGAGAGGAGGAATTTTTCCGTGCAGCTTTGCTTTTGTTACAACGGCGGTTACGGCGCCGCAGTGGGTATGTCCCAGGACAACCAGGGTCGGTGTCCCAAGATGATCGACTCCATATTCAATAGATCCTGCTTCATCAACATCGACAACATTGCCGGCAACGCGGACGACGAAAATGTCGCCGATTCCCCGGTCGAAGAGAATTTCTACAGGTACCCGTGAGTCGGAGCAGGTTATTACGGTTGCAAATGGGTGCTGTCCCTTCGATGTGGTCAGGCTTCTCCGTGACTGGTCCTGATTCGGGTATTGTTGCTGATCAGTGACGAACCGCTCATTTCCTTCTGTCAGCAGGGCAATTGCTTCCTCCGGACTAAGCTTTGATCCGATAATGTCGACTGTTCTGACGCTTTTCTGTGCTGCAAACATGATGATGTATATGCCGATAATGACGGCAAAGAAGATGTACACTTTTTTCATTTTCTCATTTCCTCCCCTCTTGATGCATTCTGTAATTTAAATGGCGAGCCGCCAAAACATATAATTCGATTTCCACATTGTCAAGCCGTTTTCGTGTTTTTTGGTAGTGTCTACAATTGTATTGATTTCGCATATGCTGTGTTTGGGATATGAGGTCTTTGGTAGCTCAGTTTTCGTATAGCCATTATAATCGATTCGGTAACACGACAGTTCAAACAATTTTGTTAAATCCCTGAAAGTTT
>CAZCGI010000020.1:0-4490 GCA_964498145.1 uncultured Syntrophaceae bacterium | reverse complement strand
CACGGCAACACCGTCTGGACTGATTCGCTGTGTTTGTGGTAAGGACAGATTCTATGCCTATCATAGGTCATCTCCCCGAACGGTTATCAGGAGAAAGGGAAGGAACGAAAATAATTGTGCAATGCCGGAAGCTGACGGAATGAAATTAACAACTGTACACAGGGAAAAATGGACACTCATACTTTTCATCATAATCATGTGCCTGCTCATTGGTTTTAAGGGACAGGCAAAGTCTGCTGAGATTCGAAACCCTAAGGTGGTCATAATTGAATTTCATGGAATGAAACAGGGCATTCTGCGTGAAGGTTTTGAAAATCTGCCTCATTTCAGGGAAATGTTAATGGGAGTTAACGACGAACAGTCCTATGTGTACTTTCCCCGGGTATTCGTCACCATGCCGGCTGCTTCGGTACCGGGTATCAGTTCGATGTATACGGGACTCTATCCGAAAAATACCGGTGTGGTATCAACGATCTGGTTTGATCGTGAGACCCGTAATGTCCGAACGATGATTTCGTATGGGCAGCAGCGAATTAATAACATATTAAGAGAAAGGGGTATCAAAACCCTCTTTGACCTGGTGGGTGATGCGGGAAAGCGTTCGATGACGTCCATGCTTATGGTAACCAAGGGAGCGGACTGGTCGTTGAAGTCGGGGGCCTTTTTCTGGGGAAACGCCTCGGTCCTGGGCTTGTTTTCGAAAGGATTCTGGTTTCCTTCCTGCCGTTATATAGATGAAAGAACGGTCAGAGCTTTTGACGATGGTCATCTCTTCAACTTCAACAACAGTCTGAAAGGTATAGTAAAATACAATGGTGACGCGCCCGATGTCATGGTGATACAGCTTTTGGGAACGGATCTGTATGCGCATTATCCTGATCCCGAATTCACTCAGAGTAATTCATCAATGGACGACATTCAAAAACATTATGCGGAAACCGTGCTCGATCCGCTTATCGGGCGCATCATAAAGACACTGAAAGACGTGGGATGTTATGAAAACACCATCTTTTTCTTGGTGTCTGAGCATGGATTTACGAAAATTGATGCATTCCTGTCAAATACCATTGTTGATGAGAGTCTCCGACAATCGTTCAGGCTTGACGGTGGTGGCGTCGATAACGGTGATGCAGATGCTGTTGTTATGCCCGGTGCCTGCACGAAAGAAATCTATCTCAGAAATCGTAAGACTCAAAAGTGGCTGGATCCTCCCCGTCTGCTCGAAGAGGTGAAGCCCGCGGTGGATCGGTTACTTCAGAATGCCGAAATCGTGAAGCACATGAATGCGTTGGTTATCCGGCAATATCCCGGCGAACGGCATGAAGGCATAGAAGAAAACGATCAATGGTGGTGTTTTGACTGGGAAGAGTATCGTCAAGGCACAAATGATGACAATGGATTCTTTAATGCGTTAAAGCCGCTGACGACAATTGCCGATCGTTTCGAACTCAAAGAGTATGTCGTGAACGGTCTGAGAAACCAGTACACGAGAACAACCGCTCCCGACATCAAGATCATTAACAAGAAGGGATCCTATTTCGAAAAAGATCATAGAAAATATGGTCATCACGGCAGTTACTATCCGAGCGACAGTATCGTTTCATTCTGGGTCGGAGGTCCCGGACTGGCAGCCGTGTTACCCGATCGGCATGTCTATGAACAGAGTGTTTCGACCCGCGACCTTGTCCCGATGGTTGCTTCTTTGTTAGGTATACCGATACCGCAGGGACTTGACGGAGTTAATCCCCTGCAGGGTATCGTCAGGAGCAGGGGCCAGACTATCGTTGATGAACGAATGAGTCTTTCTCCCGAAGGTGTAAAGAATTGAACAATTGAATGTTGTTTGTGAGATTCGTCATGGGATAAAAAGCACGGCACAATGAAAAGAGAAGGAGAAAAAATGGCTGCGAAATTTTACAGAATCGGAGATAAAATTCTGGAATTATATCATATTGAATCGATTGAACCGTTTGATGAATATAATTCTTCCGATATACGGATTATGATGAGCAGTTCAAAAAAGCACTATATATCATACGCCTCCCCGGAGGAACGTGATAAGGCTTTTGAGGAATTATGGCAGGTGTTGCTCGAACTTCAGGAAAAGCAACACACCGCATAAAGATACCGTTTACAAACGCCCTTCTATACCATTATGACGAGATAAATGAACATTTGTGCCGGTCTGAAAATATGTGAAATGATCTGGCGGGCATGCTTTCGGTTGGTTATGTTATATAAGCTGGTATGCAAGATTTGACCGGCGATTGCAATCATGTGTGGCACAGGAGCAATCGCCGGTCTCGTTACCTTTTTTATACTTTTCTTACTGATCCTGCTTTTCTGCCGCTGGTTCGACATCCTGAGTTGTCGCATCGTCGATCGGTGCTCTCGGTTCAGTATCCGTTGGTTCCGTCACTTTTTCAGCGGATTTTTCATCTTCACCGGTCTGCAGTGGAGAAACCTGTTCCCGGTCTTCGTCTTTGGACGTCGCAAGGTTAGCTACAATGTCTTCCTGTTGTTTTACCTGTTCGGTCAGTTCCCTGATTTTACGCTCTACGATAGTAATCTTGGCCTCGATATTGATTCGATCTCCTTCAATATCATGTTTTTTGGTTTTTAACTTTGCAATGTTCTTTATGTTTTTTTCTTTATCGCCCAGCCCCGCTCTTTCAATTGCTTCACTCTTTGCAATATCCAGATTAAGGGATGCGGCTTTGTAATCTTTTTCTGCCAGATCCGCCTGATACCCGTAATATTCCTTTTGGGCATTCGCCAATTCATCTTTCAGATCGGCAAGTTTCAGCTTTTCATCGGCGGTTCTCAGGTTCGACTCTGCCTTCGGAATCCCCTGCCGTTCATCTTCAGGTACCTGGGAAAACAACTGATCGTCTACATTTGATGTGAATGACTCGACTTTTGAGGTTAGTGAACTCGTCAGATTCTGGGTGGTTGCACAGCCTGCCAATAAACATATCGTAAACATGAGAGCCAAACCAATACTTAAAAAACGTTTCATTGCAGATCCTCCTTTTATAAATTCGGAATCGTTATTCATGTAAATCGGAAGTTATACGCTTTCTAATGTGTCGTCGGGAATCTGTTGCTGCGCTATCGTGCAGAGTATTGTGAGACTTCTCTGAATTCCTGCCGTTGCGTACCGTACCACGAAAAATATGAGTGGTAAAGAGATTATTCATTGACGGGCTGTCGAAAAAGTCTCAAGATGAGACTGATGAAAATAACTCAATAGCATGTCAGGAATATGATCTCTCCAAAAATGTTTATAAGAAAAATCGATCACACGCAAAAGGATAATATCCTTGACAGAGTATTCCCCCGTTCGTAATATGCGTAAAGAATTGGGAATAAAAGTGATCCCTTCACCGATGTTTCATTGAGTTATGAAGGGAGACAGGGAAAGATCTTATGGCGAAATTGAGGAAAGAACGGCGAAAAAAGGGGCGGTTACATATAGATTCTCCCCTCATGGGAGAATCTCTGGTCAGCAAAAACTTTCTCAGGCATACAGAAGCCCATGAATACTTCCGGATGCACCCCGATATCAATGTACTGAAAATCGGTGGACAGAGTATTATCGATCGGGGGCGGGAAGCGGTCTTTCCTATTCTTGACGTGCTTGTGCAGGCGAAGGAACGCCATAAGATGATCCTGATGGCAGGAGGCGGTACCCGTACCCGGCATATCTTCAGTATTGGCGTCGATCTGGGTATGCCTACCGGGGTTCTTTCAAAACTGGCCGATAAGGTCTCGTGGCAAAATGCTGAAATGCTGAGCGTTCTGCTTGCCAAATACGGTGGTGTAAAAATCGGTCATGGCGATAATCTTGAGCAGTTAACCATGTTCTGTCAGCTCGGATACATACCGATAACCTATGGCATTCCACCTTACGGATACTTTGAACATCCTGCGGAATACGGTTCTATTCCACCTCACCGGACGGACTGCGGCGCCTTCCTTCTGGCGGAGAATATCGGTGCCCGGTCGTTGATTTATCTGAAGGACGAAAGGGGACTTTATGAAGACGACCCTACAAAATACTCCAGGCAGGAACGAAATAACCTGAAATATTTCAGTAGGATTTCCGCAGACGAACTCCTTGCGATGGATCTTGACGACCTCATCGTTGAGCGGGATGTCCTGGTCTTTTTAAAGCGCTCGAAAACGCTGAAAGAATTACAGATTGTGGATGCCCTTAACCATCCGGAACACATTCTTGCCGCTCTCGACGGTGAGCATGTAGGCACGATCATTTACAGAGACTAAAGCAAGGGTCCAATCAGGATGAACCGCCGAAGGTGCTATGACGACTTATTCTGATTCTTCCTTGCCCGCTTTGAGGAAAACCAGTTTTGCGCCGGTCGCATCAGCTATCTGTTCAAGTTCCTTCTGACGCATATGAAGGGAATAGAGTTTAAGATCGATACCGCTGACACCGCATACACGGTAGAGGGGCTTTTTTTCTACCT
>CAZCGI010000019.1:4249-13642 GCA_964498145.1 uncultured Syntrophaceae bacterium | reverse complement strand
TTCAAATAGATGCAAGTTCTTCTTCTGTTGTCGAACCAGTTCGTAAATGAGTGCCATGGGACGACGCCAAATCGTAAACCCACTGAATGATAAGAAATCCCCATCGTTAATCAGCCCAGCCGCCTCTTGTAAAGTAACTTTTTTAAAGGTAGCCATCCAACTCTCTCCTCCTTTGTTTAATTTATGGATACATCCTGCGGCATGCCACAGGAAAAAGTTCTCCATAACTGATTTTTATACAGGGATAAGGTTGGTCACAGGATGCGGTGACCGCGCGAAACGGAAGTTAATAGATGCCCCCCTGCTCCCCATGAGACATTATTCCATGGACAGACAGGTAATCGAACTCAATTACAGCTATTCTCATGATCAACGAGACAACAAACTTTCTGTTGTTATGATCAGGCTTACCCTAACGGTTCCAACGTATATGAAAAATGTTTTTCAATATATGTTTTTTGCTGACGAACCTCTCAGAATGATATGAAGTAATTTCGATCGAGTACTCAAAACCGCTCCCGCAGTTAGAAAGATTTCAGTGATCTTTCGACTCCCCCTCCCCAGTTTTACGTGTACGCAAGATGAAATTAAGCAGTATTCCCATAAACTATTTCGCTCCGAAATGCCATACTTTTTTATCCTTTTCTCTCTCCATTTTTAGCTGTCAGCTATCAGCAGTCAGAAACAAAGAAGGGAAAAATCAGATTGCGGGCTTTTAATGACCGTGATAACGTCCCTGGTTGAATACGACCTGTGTTACGATATGGAAATTCATTTAATTAAAAGAGTATCTAGGTAACGCCCTCCATCAGCACGTATACTTGGGAAACGATTGGAATGAAAACAAACACAGCAAAAGGATATCTGTACGTCGTCGTCGCGGCGCTCATGTGGGCATCATGCGGAACTGCCGGGAAAGCGCTTTTTCAGGCAGGCATGACACCACTGGAACTTGTTCGGATTCGAGTTACCTTTTCATCAATTGTGATTGCTCTGTTCTTCAGCCTCTTCAGTCGGCACCTGTTTCAGATACGTCCCCGTGATATTCTCCACTTTGCTCTTCTGGGAGGGGTGGTCATGGCGCTGGTGCAATTTTCCTACTTTGCAGCTATCAGCAAAATCCATGTAGCTGCCGCCATATTGCTCCAGTACCTCGCCCCGGTCATCGTTGCCATTTATTCCATGTGTTTCTGGCATGAACGAGTATCGACCATAAAACTGACAGCTCTTTTCCTGGCGCTGGCGGGCTGTTACTTGATGGTTGGTGGGTACAACCTTCACCTTCTCACAATGAATCGAATCGGGATACTATGGGGACTGACCTCAGCCGTTGCTTTTGCTACTTATACTTTGCTTGGCGAGAGGGTTATGCATCGGTATCCTCCGTGGACGGTTATATTCTATGCCATGCTCTGCGCTTCCCTTTCACTCAACCTCGTCGGCATTCCACCACAGTACCTTCATGCCAAATATACTATTGGGCAGGTCGCATCGCTTTCATACATCGTTGTTATCGGCACCATCCTTCCGTTCGGATTATACTTCATAGGAGTGAACTACATACGATCTACCCGCACCATGATAACGGCAACCTTGGAACCGATTTCGGCCGCGGTCATGGCATTCCTGCTCTTGGGAGAAGTACTGGAAACTTTACAGCTTCTCGGAGGCTGTGCCGTTATTGCAGCCATTATTCTCTTGCAACTGCAACGAGAGCAAGACGAACTCAGTCCGGAAATGATACGAAAGAAAAATATCGTGGCCGATTAAATTTTCCATTCGCAGCGGACAATTCACCTGTGCATATACACCGGCTGCACATACTTGATTTGATGCCCGATCTCAACATGTACAAGTGGCTCGTCCTGACATGGTGCATGTCGAGACACTGAACTATTAACAATTATTAATAACCATGATTGTGCGGCAATGGCAGTTTTGAATACGGCAACTGATCATCTATAAATAGATGCACAGTACTTTATTCTTGACACAAACATCACTTTTTTATACTCATCATGCGTTTATACTATTTTTCCATAAGCTGGGTTTTCAAATACGACAAAAAAAGGAGTGTGGAAAATGAAAATCATGAAGTATCTTGCAATGATTGGTATCTTGATGTGTGTTGTAATGCCATGGAATGCAACGGCAGCGGACAAGCCCGTTGTTATTGGTCTTCAAGGTCCGATCACCGGACCATGGGCTTATGAAGGTCAGATGGCAAAACAGTCCTGTGAAATAGCGGCTGAATTGATCAACCAGAAAGGGGGCATCCTGGGAGGACGGATGGTTGAAGTGAGAGTCGTCGATGACGCGGGAGAACCGAAAACCGGAGCACTAGCGGCCCAGAGACTGGTAACACAAAAAGATGTTGTAGCATCGATCTCGACCTACGGATCATCCATCTGCGAGCCAGCCTCCACAATCTACGAGAAATTCAAGAAAGTAAATATCGGCTACGGAGTAACTGCCGTTCGCCTTACCCAGCGGGGTTATAAATATTTCTTCCGAACCTGCGGTCGCGATGACTCCCAAGGCAAGTTTTTCGCAGATTTCATCCCGAAGAAATTCAATGCAACAAAAATTGCCATCATGCATGATAATACGGCCTTCGGCAAGGGCCTCGCCGAAGACACGAAACGAGCATTGCAACCCATGATCGATGCCGGAAAACTGAAGATAGTCTATTATGACGCTGTTACTCCCGGCGAAAAAGATTTCCATGTTCCGCTGACCAAATTGAGGGAAACCAAACCTGAAGTCTGGTATTTTACCGGATACTATGCAGAGGCGGCTCTTCTGGTCAGCCAGGCCCGTGAAATCGGGATTACCTGTCCCTTTGTCGGAGGAAATGCGGCCATTAATGATGAATTTGTCAAGATTGCCGGTCTCAATATTGCAAAAGGGTGCTACATGACCAATGAACCGCTTCCCGCCGATCTTCCATATGACAAGGCAAAGGAATTCTTGAAGGCCTATAAAGATAAGTACGGCGAAATCCCATCAAGTCCATGGCCGATTTACGCTGCTGATGCGTTGAACATCATCGCCTATGCAGTTGATAAAACCGGCTCGACGAAATCGGATGTTCTTGCCGATTATTTGAGAAGCAAGGTAGACGGAGCCCCCGGTATAACCGGTCCGATCGGCTTTACCGATCAGGGAGACCGTGAGGGTGTTCCTTTCTATCTGTACGTTGTGGATGATAAAGGTAATATCGTCGTTTCCAAATAATTTCCGCAACGACAAAAATTAGACGATCAGTTAAGGGATTCGGGCACGCTCGAATCCCTTAATTCCTAGAGCATTCATAATAATCGAATTTTAAAAGCATCAACTCGGTATGAAACTGAGTAATAGAAAACAGAGATAAAAGTCCATGGAAGTTTTTCTAGAACAATTAATCAACGGTCTGACTATCGGTTCCTTCTATGCCCTTATCGCTCTCGGGTATTCCATGGTCTATGGAATTCTCAAATTGATTAATTTTGCTCACGGAGACTTTTTCACCCTTGGATCGTATGTGGGGTATACCGTCCTCGTATTTGGATCAGCCTTTATCACAACTCATTTTGGTTTGTGGGGCGGCCTCATCGCCGCCATGATCATCGCTGCAGTCTGTGTTGCTTTTGTCGGCGTCATGGTGGAACGTGCAGCCTATCGGCCGATCTACCCGGCAGGGCGTCTTCCTGCCGTCGTTTCGGCACTGGGAGCATCCATATTCATTCAAAATACTATTATGGTTATCTGGGGACCTCGCTACCAGGCATATCCTGCCTCTCTTATCCCCAACATTCATATAAAGCTAGGCGGCATCCATATCACCATGCTTCAGATTGTCATTCTGATCATGTCGTTTATGCTCCTCGGCATTCTTTATTGGATCATACAAAAAACAACCTTCGGGGCAGCTATCAGGGCAACGGCCCTCGATAAAGACACTGCGTCCCTCATGGGTATTGATTTCAACAAGGTGATTTTCTTTATTTTCACCCTCGGTCCTGCCCTCGGTGCCATGACAGGCGTCATGGTGGGTATGTACTATCGACAGATCAGTTTCACCATGGGCTGGAATTACGGACTGAAAGCATTCACGGCAACAATCCTGGGCGGCATCGGGAACCTCCCCGGAGCAATGTTTGGAGGATTGATTCTGGGAGTTCTGGAAATGTTCGGAGCTGCCTACATCTCGGCAGCGTGGAAAGATGTATTCGTATTTCTAATTCTCATCCTCGTTCTGATTTTCCGTCCCACGGGATTGTTCGGAGAAAAAGTAGCGGAAAAAGTATAATGGTTGAAGAAACAAAACGCATAGTAATGGAACGGTTTTTTGGTTCTTACCAAAGCCTGTTCTTCATAACACTGACCTTATTCATCATATATCCGTTTGTGGTAAGCGATTATTATATTGATGTAGCCTTTTTCTTCGGTATTTATGCACTGCTCGGCCTCAGCCTCAACATCGTCCTTGGAGAAGTCGGGCTGTTTGACCTTGGACATGCCGGTTTTTATGCTATCGGTGCATATACGACGGCAATTCTCAATACGAAATTCGGTGTTCCGATTCTGATTCTCTTGCCGATCAGTGCCCTTGCTGCCGCCCTGTTCGCCTATCTGGTATGTTCACCAATCATTCACCTTCGAGGTGATTATCTCTGCATTGTAACGATCGGCATGGGAGAAATCGTCAGAATCGCCCTCATCAATAATCCCTTTGATCTCACGGGGGGACCCAATGGCGTTTACGGCATTGATTTTCCTTCTTTCGGCGGCCCCTTTGTTATCGATTCTTCCATCGAATACTATTTTCTCATCTGGATTGTCGTGGCACTGAGCATATACGGACTTATCCGGTTGCAGAATTCACATATCGGACGGGCATGGAACTATATAAGAGAGGATGAAGTAGCCGCAGGGGCCAGCGGTGTCGATGTGCGGCACTATAAACTTCTCGCATTCGTGATTGGAGCAGCACTGGCAGGCGTTGCCGGAAATATTTATGCCAGCAAGCTCATGTGCGTCTCACCTGAAAGCTTCACTTTCTGGGAATCCTGTCTCATGTTCTGTATCGTCCTGATCGGCGGCATGGGATCGATTCCAGGGGTTATTATCGGCGCTGGATTCATCAGCCTCTTTCCCGAAATATTCCGACCGTTTGCCATGTATCGGATGCTTATATTCGGAACGGTCATGATCCTCATGATGATGTTCAGGCCGGGAGGGGCGTGGCCACGCAAGCGCGGAGGAATTCAGTTCACATCACTCTTCGCGAGAAAGGACGTCACAAATGGCTGATTCCTCTCCCCGCAGCACCCATGATGTCGTCCTGGAAACGCGAAACCTGACGAAAGTATTTGGAGGACTTACAGCTGTCGACGCATTCGATGCTCAGGTCCACAAAGGAGAAATATGCAGTCTTATCGGCCCCAACGGTGCCGGTAAGACAACAGTTTTCAATGTCGTAACGGGTATATACAATCCTGAGGAAGGCCATGTCGTCTTTAACGGAAACGACATCACCGGTCACAAACCGCATCATATTGTTTCCGCCGGCATTGCCAGGACGTTCCAGAACATCCGTCTGTTTCCCACTATGACCTGTCTCGAAAATATCATGGCAGGGCAGCACTGCCGCATATCATCCGGTCTCTGGAGTGCCCTTTTCAAATCTGCCCGGCAGGTTCAGGAAGAACGTGAAACCCTCGCTGTGGCGGAATCACGGATCAGGCAGATTCGCCTCTGGGATTATCGACACGAACTGGCAAAGAACATCGCTTACGGCAGTCAGCGGATGCTTGAAATCGCCCGGGCGCTTGCGACAAACCCGAAGCTGCTGGTGCTGGATGAGCCAAGCAGCGGCCTGAATCCGAAAGAGACGGAGGACCTTATGGAATTTCTCACGGGCTTGATCAGGGGAGAAGACATAACTATCCTGTTGATCGAACACGACATGAATGTTGTCATGGGCATCTCCGACTGGGTCATCGTCATGGATGAAGGGAAAAAAATTGCCGAAGGTCGCCCGGAACAGATATACCATAACCCTCGAGTCATCGAAGCCTACCTCGGCAGTGATGACAGATAGATACATAAGGAATCACGATCATGGCTCCTCTTCTCATTGTTGAAAATCTGCATGTCTCATACGGTGCAATCGAAGCACTCAAGGGAATTTCCCTGTACCTCGATGAAGGTGAAATCGCCTGTGTCCTCGGAGCCAACGGAGCAGGCAAATCAACGCTTCTTCAGGCCATATCCGGCCTCATTCCGATCAATAAAGGCAAGGTCTTTTTTAAGAAAGATGGGCTGAACCATGTGCCTGCGTATGAAATTGTGAAGAAAGGTATCTCCCAGTCACCGGAAGGAAGAAAAGTTTTCTCAACCCTGACCGTCGAAGAAAATCTCAACCTCGGTGCATATACGAGGCGACAGCATAGGGATGAAACGAATGAGGCCAAGGAACGGGTCTTTGTTCTTTTTCCCATCCTCAAAAAGAGACGGCGTCAGCTCGCGGGTACACTTTCCGGAGGTGAACAGCAGATGTTGGCTATAGGACGGGCCCTTATGAGTTCACCGCAGGTATTGCTCCTGGACGAACCGTCTCTCGGGCTGGCCCCAATACTGGTAAACCAGATATTTGATATAATACAAGAAATTAATCAGCAGGGTACGGCAATACTGCTCGTCGAACAGAATGCCCACAAGGCTCTCGGAATCGCCAAGAACGGGTACGTTCTTGAAAACGGAGCCATATCTACCAGTGGTTCTGCTGAAGAATTGAAGTCAGACCAGAGGATTCAAGAGGCGTACCTCGGAGGTGCTGCGCTCAAGAATTACAAGCGATTCTGATTCTCGCCTAAAAGGATATTTGTTCAATAACTTTACATCACGGTTATGCCTTACGCTACCCTCTCCCAGAGCCACTTTCATACTTGATTCTCCGAATAATCATTATTAATTTATAGAAATCTTACTCCGAAAGAGATCAAACCGTATCGGAACCTGATTATAAAAAGCAGAATATTAAGGGCCACACCATGTTCGGACGAAACGAGTTATTTTCGAAGAAAGTATTTGGACCTCTATCCCGCCTGGGATTCTTTGCCCGATTCGTCTCGATTATAATCATTTGCATAGTCCTTATCATACTGCCTGAATCGGCATTGTCGCAAATGTTGAGCACCGATGCCTTCACTCGCCAACCCCAAGTCTTTGAAGTGCATCAAGATACAACAACAGTGCGGGATACCAGCGAATTTACAATAGTCATCGACGAAGACGTCGTTCCATATAGTGAAATCGAAATGACAGGCAGCATATATTCCCGATTCTATGATGGTGACCCGACATCCCGGACCTTTGGGATAAATCCGTCACTTCTTCTTTCCATTGATACTAGAAATTCAAGCCGCTATCCCATTGGAGAAATTGTGTTTTTCACCGATAGCACCCTGCAATATGAGAAAGAGAACGCTGCCTATTCTGACAACTGGTACGATATGCAGTGGCAGGTCGTTTTATTTCTATCGAAAACTCCTTCAGAAAGTACTGTTCATCGGATTAATATGTCGCTGCCATACGAACAGAAAACTGATGACCGGCTGCATGAAAATCTATCGGAACGCATTACAGCCGATACCGGACCATCGGGGAAACCGGTTGAACTAGGAGCCTCTGACATTCCTATCACTGCCCTGCCCAGTGAAGAACACAGTAAATACAGTTTATATAAGGAGTCCGAACTACAGAACGGAGGAAACGTAAAGCTGCCACTCTACCTGCCATGGTTGCAAAACGGAACCGATCGCAGCGGTATCCTCCCGGATACCATTTACATAGGCACCGATATTAACTATTTCAATGTCGCAGATAGTCTTCAATCATGGAAATCGGGAAATGAAACGCTGCAATCCGACTTAAATCGTCTCGGCTCGGAATGGTTTGACAATCGGTCGGGATACATCCATTTTGAATGGCGGATCGGAAAATAATCGCGACCTCATGTAATGATCAACTTCGATAAAAGGTACTGATAGGTCATTTTCACGTTGTTAATTATTCTGAAGTATGTCATGGATCGACTGGCAGTATTCATACTTTCGGTTTCGATGCACAATATGCAGTCAATGAATGTCGATCTGCTGCCGGGAAAAGCATTAACCACTTCGTTGTATGGTGATTATTTTGACAAAAAGAATTATCATTGATATTGATAAGTGTTATCTATAACGACACTGTAGGTATAGGCAACGGAATATCTTCAGGCCGTTGAAAAAATCTCAATCTGAGGTTGTTGAAAAATGCCCATATGCAAGGCTTGGAAATCCTTAGGATTCAGCCGTACTTACAGGCACTTCAAAGCGATGAAAGATGAAGAAAATCCATAAACATCACAATAGATGGGCGTTTTATACCAGCCTTACAAAGGTTTGTAATACATGATCGATAATCATAAACGAGAAATTAATTATTTACGAGTTTCAATAACAGATCGATGCAACCTCCGTTGTGTCTACTGCATGCCGAAAGAAGGATTGTCCCTACTGGGACACAGAGATATTCTCAGTTACGAAGAAATATTGAGGATCGTCACGATTGCAGTAAAAACAGGTATTGTAAAGGTTCGTGTCACCGGGGGAGAACCGCTGGTACGACGGGGAATAGTCGATTTCATGGCATCATTGAGAAATATTTCAGGACTTCGGGATATTTCCTTGACAACGAACGGAATACTCCTTGAAAAATATGCAGAAGGCTTATTTGATAGCGGCATTAGGCGAATTAATGTAAGCCTCGACTCACTTGAACCCGAAAAGTACAGAGAAATTACACGCAAGGGAGACCTGACTAAGGTTATTCTCGGAATCAAAAAAGCAGACAGTATCGGCTTTTCACCAATAAAAATCAATGTCGTCGCTATAAAAGGATTCAATGATGACGAAGTTCTCGACTTCGCAAAGCTGACGCTGATGAAGCCCTATCAGATAAGATTTATTGAATATATGCCGATCGGCCAGACAACTCTTGAAAACGGATTCGGTCATCTTTCCAACGATGTTATAATGGAAACTATCAACAAATTTAGCCCCCTTGATCCTGTCGGACATAATGGTAAGACTGATGGTCCCGCCCAAGTTTACAAAATGAGGGGAGCCAAGGGGGAAATCGGATTCATCAGCGCCATGACTCATCAATTTTGCGAATCATGCAACAGGCTTCGACTCACCGCCGACGGGAATCTTCGAGCATGCCTGTTTACTGACAATGAAGTCGACCTGAAGACACCATTGCGAAACGGATGCAGCAACTCGGAACTGGAAGATATTATTAAAAATGCCATCCTTAATAAACCCATGCGTGCCAAGATTCGGTGTCATGAAAGTCAAAGGA
>CAZCGI010000019.1:0-4239 GCA_964498145.1 uncultured Syntrophaceae bacterium | reverse complement strand
AAAAAATGTGCACGAACAATGTCAAAAATAGGAGGATGGCTACAGAAGAGCACTCCCTTCAGCAATACAGATATTTCAAGCCGTTACCGTTTATGGCAGCATGAAATGCCGGTATTGCTTTATCGGCACATCGAGGAACGATACCGCATTTCCGGTACACATTCATGAACCCAGGCTGAAATATCCGGGTGGATTGCCAATTGAAAACTATAAATATAAGTTGTAAAAGTAAGTTAGTATAATCGGGTGTCTTAACCGTAGATTGTTGCTCAGTTCCCAGACATATTTAACAAGAGTATAGCGCCGGATGAATTGGATATTCGACAGGCAACTTTTATCAGACGGTCTCATCCCGCTCCCTAAAGATATATTACGAATGTGTCACCGTTGCACTTTCATAAGCAAGTGCTGCAGGGTCATATCATGATTTTTGATGAAAAGACTGCACAATCGTATGATGACTGGGTCAAGTCACCAGCCGGTTATTACATTACCGGAAGACAGCAAAAACTGATTTTGGATCTCTTGGAACCGCAGGAAAATGAAACAGTACTTGATGTAGGCTGCAAGAGCGGCCAATATCTTCTTTTGTTCAGGCGTCATGGCTGTAATGTTACAGGAATTGATCCGTCTCCAGCCATGATTGATCTCGCCAGGAAAAAACTCGGCCACCGTGCAGACCTCCATAGAGGAGACCTCCACGACCTGCCGTTCTCCGACAACGACTTCGATGTCGTTTCACTTATTACCTCGCTTGAGTTTTGTGAAAGCCCTCGGCACGTTGTAGCAGAGGCAATACGAGTTGCCCGGAATCGAATTATTATCGGATTTTTAAATAGATATTCACCGGTAACGGAACATCGTAATGCAAACAAGATTTTTAGCCATGCAGTAAACATATTTGGATTCTGGAAGCTGAAACAACTGATTAAAGAGTCGCTTTCCCAAACCTCTATTCGATGGGGAAGTGTCATTTTCCTTCCTCTCAGCTGGTATCCGTCATTTTCCATTGTTGAAGAACATATTCCCCGTCTGAAGAATCCGCTCGGTTCGTTCGGAGGATGCGTTTTCCCCATGATTTATACGAAGCATACAATTCAGGATCCTTTAAAAGACTCTCTCAAGGTCGGTGTTCGTAAAGGACATCATGTACCGGGAGCAGCACGGGGGATGAAGCAATGATTCACGAAGCCATGTTGTATGAAAAAACAGAGAAAAACAACGTCCGGTGCATCCTGTGCGCTCACCGATGTAAGATTGCACCGTCAAAAAGAGGTATCTGCGGCGTACGTGAAAACCGTGATGGTACGTTGTACACTCTTGTTTACGGAAAAATTATCGCGCAAAACGTCGATCCTATCGAGAAAAAGCCGCTTTTTCACGTTCACCCCGGTTCAAAATCATTTTCTATTGCTACGGTCGGGTGCAATTTTCGGTGCACATTCTGCCAAAATCACGATATCTCTCAATTGCCCCGGGAGGAAGGAAAAATCATGGGGCGGCCGGCAAGTCCCGAGGATATTGTTGCCCATGCCGTTAAATCACAGTCAAAAACTATTGCCTATACGTACACGGAACCGACTATATTTTTCGAGTATGCCTTCGACATCGGGAAAATCGCCCACACCAAAGGAATCAAGAATGTTTTCGTGACGAACGGATACATGACTGCTGAAGCCCTTGACGTCATTTCACCTTACCTTGATGCGGCAAATGTTGACCTTAAATCCTTCAGCGATGATTTTTATAAGACATACTGTGGTGCCCGGATACAACCCGTTCTCGACAGTCTGAAAAAGATGAAAGAACTGGGCATCTGGGTTGAGGTAACGACCCTTATCATCCCGTCACTCAATGACAGTGATGAAGAACTCAGGAACATCGCACACTTCATCGCTTCTCTCGGCCCGGAAACACCGTGGCATATCAGCCGTTTTCATCCACAATACGAAATGACCCATCTCCCCCCGACACCGGTGGCAACATTGCATAAGGCGGCAAAATTCGGCGCGGAAGCTGGTTTAAAATATGTTTACACGGGGAATGTGCCCGGAGACAGCATGGAAAGCACCTTCTGTTCCAACTGTGGGAATATGCTCATTGACCGATACGGATTTTACATTAACCGGTATAACCTGAGGGAAGGAAGCTGCCCGGAATGCGGAACTCCCCTTGAGGGAATCATCTCTGAGCAGGTTTCTTGATAAAGACGGTTCACTGTTCATAAATTATGAATCGGAAGACAAACAACAACGTCCGGCCGAATTCCTCTCATATTGTCGGCATATGAAAAGATGCATAATGAATAATTTTAGAAAAAGGATTTTTCTGACTTCTAAATCCTGATTTCTGGCTTCCGGTTCCTGTTCTGTCTCATTCCGTTTCCCAATTCAGTTCTTCTTCTGTATATGTCTCAGCCAACACATGTCGCGCCCGTCCAAGATATTCTTCAGGAACCATGATTTTTACTTCACCGAGCCCGTCAATGGTAATTGCATAGATTGTCCCGGCTGCTTCGTATTTCAGTTTGGTAGGAATTTCTTCTGTTTCCAACCTGCCGACAATAATATGTGCATTTGTCATTCCTGAGGCACTGTAGACGACTACCCATTTCTCTTCTTCCATGGCAATTCCTCACATTGATCGGTTAATCAATCAGATTTCTTTGTCCAATATAGCATACCGCCAGTTATCAGGTTATTTTATCACCATCGTTGTTGAATGATATGAATTTCATTGGAGCAGAAACAATGGCCTCCGACGAAACTGCTACGTTTTCCTTCCCATCGGTAATCTTCAATCACGCCATCGTCTGAAAAGAGCAATTGAGAACAACTCGACGTTTTCCTTATCAATGCATTCTCAAAAGAACCATTTTTACAACCTGAGAATTCAATTATTACATTATTACACTGGCGTTTACAATGAGTCCGTTACGCTGTCTCGCATCTTTATTCATGGAACATTTGCCGACTATGAAAACAAGCGGACGTCAAAAGCATGACGTTACGCCAACAAAGAGTCACTCTCATTCGATTAAGCAGCTCTTTATAAAAAGAATAGCCTGTAATAATAAGCTGTTATACATAACCAACGTCTGGCACAAATATTGATAAACATATGCACTGTAATATCAAATGGACCGTGAAACATTTACAGTCTCTTTATGTGTAAGCAGTCTATGGTGACGACAATGGATACGGTATCACAGACCAAAGCTACCGAACTGAAGAAAGAATTCGACTCCTACCGGCACGCCGATGAAACATTCGCGAAGAATTTCGAAAAATACCTTGAGATTATTGAATTTCTCCCCGATGCCACTTTTATCATAGATCGAAACAGTCGGATCATCGCCTGGAACAGGGCTATGGAAAAGATGACCGGCATTGAAAAGGATGACATAATCGGGAAAAGCAACTATGAACATGCCCTTCCCTTTTACAACTGCCGACGGCCCATGCTCGTTGATCTGATATGCACAGAAAACAGAGAAGCTGAGCTTCTTTATAATTTTACTCAACGTGACGGAGATACATTATACGGTGAAGCATATGTCTCATCTGTTTTCGGAAACAGAGATGCCTTTTTGTGGGCAAAGGCATCTCCGCTTTTCGACAAAGCCGGCACCCTGGTGGGAGCAATTGAATCTATTCGAGACATAACGGAACGAAGAATCAAAGAACAGGCTCTCCAGGAAAGTGAAGAACGTTATCGAACCCTTACAGAGAATGTTGCAGACGGGGTCGCCCTGATTCAGAAGGGAAAAATCCTCTTTGTCAATCAAGCATTCGTCACCATATTCGGATACACAAACGTGGAGGATATTGTAGGACGGAAAGCGGTCGAGCTGATTCGTACCGATTATCAGCATGATTTCAAAACGCTGCTTACGTCACTGGAAAACGGTGAAATTTCGAATAATGCATTCCAAGGACTATCCGTATCAAAGGATAAGCGGCAATTCTGGATTGAGGCACATAGCAACATCATTAAATGGAACGGCGAGGCCGCCATTCTCTCCACAATAAGAGATATAACCGAGACAAAAAAGCAGACTTTGGCTGTTGAAAAAGAATCGCACCGTCTCAGGTCGGAAAACGTCCGACTCAAATCATCGATGCGATATCGCTGGCGCCTGGGCCCGATTATAGGAAAGAGCACGGTTATGCAGGAGGTCTATGTGCGCATTCACCAGGCGGCCGCATCGGATGCAAACGTCATCATCTACGGCGAATC
>CAZCGI010000018.1:6757-14112 GCA_964498145.1 uncultured Syntrophaceae bacterium | reverse complement strand
CCTTGGGCGGCACCGGCGGTGCTTTGGTTTACAACGTGGAGGAATTCGAACATCTTGCTGCACGCGGTCTGGAACAGAGCATGATCAGCGAAATTCTCATTGAGGAATCGGTGCTGGGATGGAAAGAGTACGAACTGGAAGTCATGCGTGATACAAAAGACAACGTCGTCATCATCTGCTCCATTGAAAATTTCGACGCCATGGGAGTCCATACGGGCGATTCGATTACTGTGGCACCGGCACAGACACTCACCGACCAAGAATATCAGGTTCTGCGAAACGGTTCCATTGCCGTTATTCGGAAGATCGGCGTTGAAACAGGCGGCTCGAACATACAGTTCGCCGTGCATCCCGAAACAGGACGAATCGTCGTCATTGAAATGAATCCCCGGGTTTCACGATCGTCGGCGCTGGCTTCCAAGGCGACGGGATTTCCCATTGCCAAGATTGCGGCAAAACTGGCCATCGGTTATACGCTGGATGAAATACCGAACGATATAACAAAGCAAACACCTGCGTCATTTGAACCGACTATCGACTACTGCGTCGTAAAAATACCGCGCTTCGCCTTTGAAAAGTTTCCCGGCGTTGATGACACCTTGACCATATCAATGAAATCGGTAGGGGAGACCATGGCCATCGGGCGGACCTTTAAGGAAGCCCTTCAAAAGGGCCTCCGGGGTCTCGAAATCGGAATCAGCGGTCTCGAAATAAAAAGCGGCAAGGTTGATCCCGAGAAGGTGGAGACAATGCTGATCCGACCGACCCCCGAAAGACTCTTCTACATCAAATACGCACTTCAGCAGGGAATGTCCGTTGAGAGAATAGCAGAATTGACCAGCGTGGATCCGTGGTTTCTCAGAAATATCAGAGATATTGTCAATCTCGAAAATACAATAAAGTCGTATGAGGGGCGGAAGGATATTCCTCCGGATCTTATGTTATCTGCCAAGCGTTATGGATTTTCCGATGCTCAGATCGGCAGAACTATCGGCATGTCCGAGGCTGATGTACGATCATTACGAAAGAAAAATGCCATAAAACCTGTCTATAAACTGGTTGATACCTGTGCAGCCGAGTTCGAAGCCTATACACCGTATTTTTATTCCACCTATGAAACTGAAGATGAGAGCAGAACCGGAACTGCCCGGAAGATCATGATCATCGGCGGTGGACCAAATCGAATCGGACAGGGGATTGAGTTTGATTATTGTTGCGTTCATGCATCCTTGACTCTGAGGGAAATGGGCTATGAAACGATCATGGTTAATTCAAATCCTGAAACGGTGTCAACAGATTACGATATTTCCGATAAGCTCTATTTTGAACCATTAACACTGGAAGATGTTCTGAACATCGTTGAAACTGAAAAGCCTGAAGGAGTTATCGTTCAACTGGGCGGTCAGACCCCGCTGAACCTTGCGCTGCCACTGGCGAGAAACGGTGTTAAAATTCTGGGTACATCTCCGGAAGCCATTGACCGGGCGGAAGACCGGAAACTGTTTAAAGAAATGGCGGACGCAATAGGAATCAAGCAGCCACAAAGCGATACAGCCCTTTCTTTTGAAGAGGCGGAGGCAGCGGTTGCACGGATCGGATATCCCGTGCTTATTCGGCCGTCGTATGTCTTGGGCGGTCGGGCAATGGCTGTCGTATGGACTGAATCGGAACTTACGGGGTTTTTAAAGGAGGCATTCATGGCGTCCGAGGATCACCCCATTCTGATTGACGAATTTCTTGAGGATGCCATAGAAGTTGACGTGGATGCAGTTTCCGATGGAACAGACGTTGTTATCGGCGGCGTTATGGAACATATAGAACATGCGGGCATTCACTCGGGAGACAGTGCCATGGTGTTGCCGACCTATTCGTTGGACGCCCACCTTGTCGATCTTATAAAAGAAAAAACACGGGACATAGCGATTCATCTGGAAGTAAAGGGCCTTCTTAACATTCAGTATGCTGTTAAAGATAATGAAATCTATATCCTTGAAGTCAATCCCAGAGGTTCCCGGACAGTGCCGTTTGTATCGAAGGCCACGGGAGTGCCACTGGCAAAAATAGCCACGAAGGTAATGGCAGGCGTATCTCTGAAAGACCAGGGTGTAACGGAAGACCCTCTGCCATCTTACTATGCAATCAAAGAATCGGTTCTTCCTTTTGCCCGGTTTCCCGGCGTTGACACCATTCTTGGTCCTGAGATGAAATCGACAGGTGAAGTTATGGGGATTGATCCGGATATCGGGTTGGCCTTTGCCAAAAGCCAGATAGCGGCGGGACAGCGTGTCCCGGAAACGGGCAGGGTTTTTCTCAGTGTTAAGGATACCGACAAGAAAGCCATTATCGTGCTCGGCAAAAAATTAATTGATATGGGATTTGAGATATTGTCCACGCCGGGAACGGCGCGGATATTGATTGATAATAACGTGAACGTTACGAGTCTGCCCAGACTCGCCGAGGGACGGCCGAATATAATCGATTATATCAAAAACAGGGCAGTCAATATTCTCATCAATACGCCGAGCGGACCCATTCCGCGGCGCGATGAGGTAACCATGCGGAGCATTGCGGTGGCTCACGGAATACCTCTGGTAACAACCGTATCTGCAGCCGTTGCAATGGTCAATGCCATAGGCGCATTTAAAAAAGGATGCTGTGATATACGGTCACTGCAGGAGCTATATTCGTCATAACAGGGAGGCCCAGGTTTAATGAAGTCATTAAATAGAATTAGTACGGGATTAAAAGGTCTGGATGAGATTATTGATAATCTCAGGATAGGCGATAACGTCGTGTGGCGAGTGGATGACATCGAGGAATATGCTTTTTTTGTCCAAAGCTACGTCAACAGGGCATTAAAAGAGAACCGTCGCGTCGTCTATATGAGATTCGCCCAACACAAGCCGCTGGTGAAACAGCACCCTAACGTCAGGGTGTACAATCTCGATGCGGCAAGCGGTTTCGAATCATTTTCAACCGATGTCCATACGATCGTAACAAATGAGGGAAAGGGCGTCTTCTATGTATTTGACTGTCTGTCGGATCTTCTATCGGCATGGTCCACCGATTTGATGGTCGGAAACTTCTTCATGATTACCTGTCCTTATCTTTTCGAACTGGATACGATCGCCTACTTTGCCATTATCAGAGACAGTCATTCATACCAGACGGTTGCCCGAATTCGGGAGACAACTCAAGTATTGGTTGATATCTATAAAGCGAAAGGTCTTTTCTACATACATCCCCTGAAAGTATGGCAACGCTACTCACCGACGATGTTTTTGCCCCATCTTCAGGAAGGTGAGCAATTCATTCCGATAGCGAACAGCATCGATGCGGCAAAGCTCTTTCTGGATGTGTCCCGCCAGACCATGGAACGGGCACGACGCAAACTGGATTACTGGGACCGCCTATTTCTTCGCGCTCAGGAGCTCCTGGATAAACCTTGGGAATCAGGGGCAAAAGAAGAGATGATCGATCGCATTTGCCGCATTATGATAACCCGTGAACCACGATTATCGATTCTCGTGAAGGAAAACTTTACCCTTGAAGATTTATTGCGGATACGGGAGCGATTAATCGGTACCGGTTTCATAGGCGGAAAAGCTGCCGGTATGTTGCTGGCCCGAAAAATTCTGACGGAGGACCGATCATACGAGTGGAACGATGTAATGGAACCGCACGATTCCTTCTATATCGGATCCGACGTTTTCTATACGTATATTGTTCAGAACGGATGGTGGAAATTGCGGATGGAGCAGAAGACGAGGGATGGATACTTCTGGGCCGGCAAAATATTGAAGGAAAAGATGAAGAACGGGACATTTCCATCGGAAATAAAAGAACAATTTTATGAAATAGTCGAATATTTTGGCTCATCTCCTTTTCTTGTCCGGTCAAGCAGTCTGCTCGAGGATGCCTTCGGGAATGCATTCGCCGGCAAGTATGAAAGCATTTTCTGTGTTAATCAGGGGAGTCCCGAAGAGCGGTATGCCCAGTTTGAAAATGCGGTTCGGCAAATCTATGCAAGCACCATGAATGAAGATGCCCTCATGTACCGCTTGCAGCGCGGGTTGGAAAAAGAAGACGAGCAGATGGCGCTCCTCGTACAGCGTGTATCGGGATCATATCGAGATCATTACGCATTTCCAGATATCGGCGGTGTCGGCATTTCATATAATACATTTGTGTGGAAACCCGACATGGATCCGAAAGCGGGAATGCTCAGACTTGTTTTTGGTCTGGGAACCCGGGCGGTCAATCGTACCGAAGGAGACTATCCGAGGATCGTTGCTCTTGATGCACCGCTGGTGCAACCCCATGGTGGGATGGATGACAAGCGAAAATTTTCTCAGCGAGACGTCGACGTCTTGAATTTAAAGGAAAACGAATTTCAGACGATTCCGCTGTTGAAGCTCATGGGGCAGAAACTCGACATCAACTTGGAAAAGATTGCGATCCGGGATCACGAAACGGACAAAAAACTGCAGGAACTGGGGATCAAGGATCAGGATGCATGGATTATAACATTTGATGAACTCCTCTCGAAATCGCCGTTCACGAAAGTCATGCAGAATATGTTGCATAAACTGGAAACAATTTATCAATATCCCGTTGACATTGAATTCACTGTGAACTTCCGGAAAAATGGGGCCTTTCAGATCAATCTTGTTCAGTGTCGACCGCTGCAAACCATGGGTGTGGAAACGAGGATTGAATTTCCCGAGAATGTGGAAGCTGATACGATTCTATTCCGGTCGGAAGGCAAATTTATGGGCGGATCGATCTTTCAGTCAATTCAAAGAATTATTTACGTTGATCCCAAAGGCTACAATCAACTTGCACTGACCGGCAAATATAATGTGGCCCGTTTGATAGGGAAACTAAACAGGAAAATCGAGAGCAGCGAAACGTCGCCTACCATGCTCCTGGGACCAGGGAGATGGGGATCGTCAACACCATCTCTGGGAATTCCCGTGAGTTTCTCAGAAATAAACAATATGAAAATTCTGG
Source organism: uncultured Syntrophaceae bacterium (assembly GCA_964498145.1). Classification (GTDB taxonomy): domain Bacteria; phylum Desulfobacterota; class Syntrophia; order Syntrophales; family UBA6807; genus DSDU01. The sequence continues at coordinate 9,099 of CAZCGI010000018.1, read as the reverse complement.
GAGAGATTGCATATATAGATGCTAATCTGATTCCGGAACTATCGTACGGCACGCATTTCTTCCAGGATTTGGTGGAGACGAAGATATTTTACATTGCCCTGTTTCCGGGAGACGAAAATGTCATTTTTAATGAAGGATACCTGAGGGATTTACCGAATCATCTGGAAAAGATTGTTCCCGATGCCCACAGTTATCGGGATATTGTTAAGGTATACGATACGGAAAAGGATGTCATTCAAATTGTAGCCGATGTGGTGTCACAGCAGGTGGTATGTTATCATGAATAAAATTATATAGTTATGTGATAAATATCATGTCGTTGGCCCTCATCTGAATGTTTTTTTGAAACGTGCGATATGTGTCTTTCACTTTGTGTTACGTGTCGGTGAGACATGGTGTGGCTGTAAGAAATTGTGAATTATGAAGGATCGTATGTCACAGATTTAAGAAGAGGGCGTAATAAGGTTTAAAAAAGGGTATAAGGCATGGGAAAGACGGCAAAACTCATCTTAGACGGGAAATCATACGAACTGCCGATCATTAAAGCCACCGACGGTAATGATGCAATAGACATCTCCGGGCTTCGCAGAGAAACGGGGTTGATTACCTACGATCCCGGTTTCAGGAATACGGGCAGTTGTATCAGCAGCATATCATATATGGACGGTGAAAAGGGAGTTCTTCGTTATCGAGGCATTCCGATAGAGCAACTTGCTGAACAGTCAAGTTTTGTTGAAACGGCTTATCTGCTCATCAATGGTGAATTGCCGACAAGCGATGAGTTGAGCAGCTTTTCCGTTATGCTGAATGACCATTCCCTCGTCCATGAGGACATGCGACATTTTTTTGAGCGGTTCCCCCGCGGTGCCCATCCCATGGGAATGCTCGCATCGATGGTCAATGCACTGCGGGCCTTCTATCCGGAAATTCCGGAAAGATCAGAGGAAGATGAAATAACAAAGACGTTTGCACGCCTCCTTTCCAAGCTGCGTACGCTCGCTGCCATGTCATATCGGATATCGATGGGCCTTCCCGTGGTATACCCATCATATTTTCTAAGTTATTGTGCCAATTTTCTGAACATGATGTTTGATTCCACAGTTCGGCCCTATGTTATCGACGACGATATGGTTCATGCCTTGAATCTTTTCTGGATTCTCCACGCCGATCATGAACAGAACTGCTCGACATCGGCTGTGAGACTCGTCGGGAGCGCACGGGTGAATCTTTACGCGGCCATATCCGCCGGTATCAGTGCACTCTGGGGGCCCCTCCATGGTGGTGCTAATCAGGCGGTCGTTGAAATGCTTCAGGCAATCCATGAAAGTAGCGGTGATGTTGAACCATTTATCGCCAAAGCGAAAGATAAAAATGATACCTTCCGGCTGATGGGATTCGGTCACAGTATCTATAAGAATTACGATCCCCGGGGACGGATTATGAAGGATATGTGTCATAAGATTCTTGCCGGTCACAATCGACAAGACCCGCTTCTTGACATAGCAAAAGAATTGGAAGAGATAGCACTGAGTGATCCATACTTTATTGATAACGGCCTTTATCCGAATGTGGATTTTTATAGTGGGATCGTTCTGCGGGCGCTGGGAATACCGCTTGATATGTTCACTGTCATGTTCGCCATCGGGCGGCTTCCCGGATGGATCAGCCAATGGAAGGAAAGTCGCGAAGCTGTCGGAGGGAAACTCCATCGGCCCCGCCAGGTTTATTGTGGTAAGGAAAAGAGAGATTATATCCCGATTCATTTGCGTGCAGTGAATGCAAGGGAGAAAAACAGTGGAACGATGTTCGGAATAAACCCGCGTCAGCTTCGAAGCGACGTCCTGCCGGCTGCGGCGATGACCTAAAAAACAGCGCTCTATTCCGAATGACATCAGAGCCCATAATCGAGCACAGTGCTCATGATTATGGGCTTAGTTTTTCATGAGCTGTTGCTCCAATGAAAATTCATTGTATATCCATAGAGAGATCTTCCAAACTTCCATCGAATGAATATTGTTATTGTTTCGGCTAAAAACGATACATTTTGCGAGTACCAGAAGGGTGAATATCCTGAGGACTTCACAATGAAGTATCGTGAAGTCCTCAGGGCATTGAGGAGGGTGAGACAGATTATAGTTTCATCTTCTTCATGACATACGACGTACAACCGGACAACATCGTATCGAGAGGCAGCCGCCGGGAAATATACCAGGCAGGTCACGAAAGTACGGGGCCGGTATCCTCACCAGAAGAACGAACAATCAGCGGATGATCCGGGCCATCTGCATAGCACCAATCAACAGATTGCAGTGCCGCCACGTTCTCCTGTTCCGATACGGACA
>CAZCGI010000018.1:3699-6747 GCA_964498145.1 uncultured Syntrophaceae bacterium | reverse complement strand
CATTAAGATCGAGAACAAATAGCTTTCCATCGCCGGGATGTCCAGAAAAAGCCCCTTTCGTTATGGCGTCGAGTGTCGGTTCGACAAAATCCTCATTAACGGCAATCTCAAGTTTTATTTTCTTGAGAAGTCCCACTTCCTTTACACTCCGATATACCTCGGTAAACCCACGCTGTCTTCCTCTGCCCAACACGTTGGAAACCGTCATCAGGTGAACCTCGACCGATTCAAGTGCCTGCTTTACTTCCTCAAGTTTGTGTGGTTGAATAATTGCAACAATATATTTCATTGTAATCTCCTCCTATTCCAAGACCGTGTAGGCCGCTTCGTGATGTTGTGAAAGATCGAGGCCCACCAGTTCATCCTGTTTTGCAACCCTTAAACAGAACAGGGTGTCAACAACTTTGAAAATCACCCATGTCATCGCAACGGCATAAAGAATGCAGACAACCATGTAGAGTCCCTGCACCAGGAAAAGTTTTAGATTACCGAACAGGAGACCGTTCGCACCGCCTTCATTGACGGCAACGCTGGCGAAGATACCCGTTGCTATCGTTCCCCACATACCACCGACGCCATGGATTCCGAATACATCCAGAGAGTCGTCGTAGCCGAGCTGAGGTTTCAAAACAGACACGGCATAATAGCAGAAGACACTGGCGAGAACACCAATGGCAATCGAAGATACGGGACTGACGAAGCCGCACGCCGGCGTAATGGCAACAAGCCCGGCAAGCGCTCCCGATACAACACCAAGAACTGTGGGGACTCCTTGTCGCTTCCATTCGATTAGTGCCCATGTGAGCCCTGCGGCAGCTGCCGCCGTATTAGTCGTTACAAAGGCGTTTGCCGCCAAACCGCCTGCTTCAAGGGCACTTCCCGCATTGAAGCCGAACCAACCGAACCAGAGAAGGGCACCGCCGAGAACGGTCAGCGGAAGGTTATGCGGCGTGAATCCATGTTTATCATATCCGACTCGCCGCCCGATCAATATTGCCATGACCAGCGCCGAAATTCCGGAACTGACATGCACAACAATGCCGCCGGCAAAATCGAGAGCACCGATACCACCAAGCCATCCACCTTTTCCCCATACCCAATGTGCAATTGGGTCGTAAACAAATGTCGACCATAAGAGTATAAGAATGGCGAAAGCTGAAAATTTGATTCGCTCGGCGAAAGCTCCGACCATGAGAGCCGGGGTAATAATCGCAAACATGGCCTGAAAGATCATGAATGCGAGATGGGGAATTTTATCAGTATATGGTCCGGGCAGGAGACCAACGTCCTTCAAGCCAAGCCACTGCAATCCCCCAATAATACCATGTCCCCCAACATCAGGCCCAAAAGACAGGGAATATCCAAAGAGTACCCATTGCAGGCCGATGAGACACATAATGAAAAAACATTGCATGAGAATAGAAAGAATATTTTTCCGCCGTGCAAGACCTCCGTAAAATAATGCAACTCCCGGTGTCATAATTAATACCAGGGCAGTGCAGAGTAATACCCAAGCAGTATCACCAGAACTCATAAAAACACCTCCATAAATAAAATTTAAGACTACGTATAGGTAGGATAGCAAAGATGATGCCAATACATGTGATTATGAGTTAATATATTGAATAAATAGGCATAAAGGCGTATTTGCTTTTGCAAGAGTATTTACAAAAGACCCACCAATATGTAGTGCATTATAGTAGATATGACATTAATGTAGCGTTTGCATCTTCGCTGGGGCAAGAAAAAGGTTACGACAACATGGGTTTTGTAGTTGACAAAACTCTTTATTCAATTAAAATACTACCAAGTTTTAGGATTGAAAGAGGAGCATCGAAACCACAAAACAGCCCGATAGCAGCCTGCTGATAATACGACATTACATGCATGTAACTCAGTGTTATTTCTCCATCCCTCCAATTTCCACAGGTAAGATATTTCATTTAGAATTCCTCATCACGGTTATGCAACTGGCACGCCGATATCAATGTGTGACGACCTTCATTTAATTAAAATGCAATAAAAAAGGATGACGCATGACAAGGAAAGTGTTTCAAGTCAGATCGAAGAAGGACGCCCGTTATCTCGTGGAAGAAATCAGAAAGCATCATTATTCGTTTTACTATTATGTGCCGTTGATGGGTATAAGTGGCGGCGCAATAACAATTGAATGTCCGACCGACAGACGAAGGTGTACGATCTACTCGACCGGTTCGGGATGGCAGAATGAAGAAGGAATGGCTATAGATGATATTGTTGACTATATCTGGAAAGAACGAAAACAGATCAATGCCGAATTACGACATCCCGCATCAGATTGGTACGGCAAATTTATCTGAAAATCAGAAAATCCGCATTTGCCCATGTAGGATGTTATTTTCAGCATCATGAAGAAAAATGACCATGATTAAACAAGGGGCCGATTCTTTATCCAATGAACAACAAACGAATAAGAAAGGGGACTGAACGTCATGATAATTAAAAAACAATATCTAAAAACTAAACCTGTATGTAAAGTTACCTTCCGTCTGCCTGCAGATGTCGGTAGTGAAACACATGAAGCGAACCTTGTTGGTGAATTCAACAACTGGGATGTAACGGCAACTCCTATGAAAAGGTTAAAAGATGGAGCATTCACCGTAACCATAGATCTCGAAAAAGATCGAGAATATCAATTTCGGTATCTTCTTGACAGGAAGCACTGGGAAAACGCGTCAAACGCCGATCGTCATGAAGAGACACCATTTGGAGACTCCTTTAATTCAATTGTGATTGTGTGATTTATTCGGTTCATGAATTGCTTCATGTCAAGGGTGAGTAGACAATCGAAAACCGCATGCAGTGTTTGCGCCGTGCGTCCGATATAATGGCAAGGCAGGTGAGAGGACCAGTATGCTCATGTTGTGCACTCTGAATCAAAACAATCCAATCCAAACGATGCAAAGAATCGGTTTCATCGGGGGAAAGGGAATGTGTGTCCTAAACATAACGATTAATGCCTCTTATGCAGAAAATGTCTAAAAAATAGATGATCGATATCAGAGAATA